>JABDPP010000098.1 GCA_013042765.1 Litoreibacter sp. | reverse complement strand
GAGGATGACAGCCATGCGCTGGCTCTTGCCCGTCAGGCTCTGGCCGCAACCAACCGCACCCGTCCGCAGACCGTCCAATGGCAGGCCGTGGAAGAACCGGCCTATGATCCGGCAGATCTTCTGGGCGTGGTGCCGGGCGATCTGAAGACTCCCTATGATATTCGCGAAGTGATCGCGCGACTGGTGGACGGCTCGCGCTTTGACGAATTCAAGCCCCGTTTTGGTGAAACGCTGGTCACCGGCTTTGCCCATTTGATGGGCTGTCCGGTGGGGATCGTCGCAAATAACGGCGTGCTGTTTTCCGAATCCGCCCAGAAGGGCGCACATTTTGTCGAGCTGTGTTCCTACCGAAAGATCCCTTTGGTTTTCCTGCAGAATATCACGGGATTCATGGTCGGACGAAGCTATGAAAACGCAGGGATCGCCCGAGATGGCGCGAAGATGGTTACAGCAGTGGCCACGACCTCTGTGCCGAAGATTACCATGGTGGTGGGCGGCTCCTTTGGTGCCGGCAACTACGGGATGGCCGGGCGGGCCTACCAGCCGCGCTTCATGTGGTCCTGGCCGAATTCGCGGATTTCGGTGATGGGGGGCGAGCAGGCGGCTGGCGTGCTGGCCACGGTCCGTCGCGACGCGATCGAGCGGGCCGGAGGCAGTTGGTCTTCCGAGGAGGAGGCGGCTTTCAAGGCGCCGACGCTCGAGATGTTTGAGCGACAGTCACATCCTCTCTATGCGTCGGCTCGTCTTTGGGATGACGGGATCATAGATCCGCGCAAGTCGCGGGAGGTTTTGTCGCTGAGCCTGTCAGCCGCCCTGAATGCGCCCATTGAGGACACGCGGTTCGGCGTGTTCAGGATGTAGCGCCATGTGGATGTGTTGGGATGTCTCCGACGGGGATATTTGCGGAGAAATGAAGAGGCGTGATGTTCTCTAAGATCCTGATTGCAAATCGCGGCGAGATTGCCTGTCGTGTGATTGACACCTGCCGACGGCTCGGAGTGGCGATTGTGGCGGTGCATTCGCAGGTTGATGCCGGCGCGCGGCATGTCGCGATGGCAGACGAGGCTGTGGCACTGGGCGGGGCGACACCGGCCGAGAGCTATTTGCGTCAGGACGCCGTGATCGCGGCGGCTTTGAAAACTGGGGCTCAGGCCATTCATCCGGGCTACGGATTCCTGTGCGAGAATCGCGATTTCGTGGCGGCGGTCGAGGCCGCGGGCTTGGTCTTCATCGGGCCATCCGCGGATGCAATCCGGGCGATGGGGCTGAAGGATGCGGCAAAGGCTTTGATGGAAGAGGCAGGCGTGCCCGTCGTGCCGGGCTATCACGGAGCCGATCAGGAGCCCGGGCGTCTTGAAGTGGAAGCGGCTGCCATTGGCTACCCGGTTCTGATAAAGGCGGTTGCGGGTGGCGGCGGCAAGGGGATGCGCCGCGTTGATGCTCCCGAGGATTTCTTGGAGGCGTTGGAAGCCGCCCGGGCGGAGGCATTGGGCGCCTTTGGCAATGACACCGTCCTGATCGAGAAATTCGTTGAAAAACCGCGTCATATCGAAGTTCAGGTCTTCGGCGACGGGCAAAAGGCGGTGCATCTGTTCGAGCGCGACTGCTCGCTGCAGCGGCGCCACCAGAAGGTTATCGAGGAAGCGCCGGCGCCGGGGATGACGATCCAAATGCGTGAGGCGATGGGCGCTGCTGCGGTGCGCGCGGCGCGGGCGATTCACTATGCCGGTGCGGGCACGGTCGAGTTCATCGTTGACGCCAGCGACGGGCTGCGCGCCGACCGGTTCTATTTCATGGAGATGAACACGCGTTTGCAGGTCGAGCATCCGGTGACCGAGATGATCACCGGCTTGGATCTGGTCGCTTGGCAGTTGCAGGTGGCTGCTGGCGGGGGGGTGCCGATGTCACAGGACGAGTTGCGCATCAACGGTCATGCGATCGAGGCAAGGATATATGCCGAGGATCCTGCGGCCGGATTTTTGCCTGCGACGGGAACTCTGGAACATCTGAGTTTCGCCTCGGGCGCGCGCATTGATACAGGCGTGCGCGAAGGGGATGTGATCAGCCCCTACTATGATCCGATGATTGCAAAACTCACCGTGCATGGGGAGGATCGGGACGTGGCGCTCGCCCGCATGACGCGGGCTTTGCAGCAGACCCGGATTGCAGGATGTGTGACCAATGTTGGATTTCTGTCTTCACTGGTGCGCCATGAGGACTTTGCCGCAGGCGATGTTGATACCGGCCTGATCGCCCGCGATCTGGAGGCGCTTGCGCAAGAGCCGCAGCCTTGCTCGCGGAGCCGGGCGCTGGCCAGCGTTGCGGCCGGCGGTTTCGAAACGGGGTCAATGAGTGGCTTCGCGCTCTGGTCTTTGCCCGCTTGCGAAGTGCATCTGAGCTTTGGCGGGGAGGCATTCACTGCCCGCGTTACGACGCTTGGGGCGGGGAGCTATGAAGTCCGGGTCTTGGAGGCTCGTCACCGCGTCGTGCGTGACGGGGACGACTGGATTGTCGATGACGACAAAGTCAGCGCC
>JABDPP010000096.1 GCA_013042765.1 Litoreibacter sp. | reverse complement strand
GAGGATGCGCACCCAGTGACACAACGCAGGGGCAGAACACGGTACAAGAGCAGTTCAGAAAAAGTTCGCCCTTGATCTCCCAATCAGTCGGCTCCTTGCGCCGGCGACGCGGGTTCATCCGACTGTCGATCTTCTGCATCACCTGCAGCCGATCCGAAGGTTTGCGTTCCTTTTTTGCCATTTCGGCCTCCCTCGCCCGTTTATCCAAATAATCCGAAGCCGGCCGTTCCCAGCCCGGCCGCAATAAGAGCAACACCCATCGGTTTTGTCACGTAATGTCCGATCTGGGGCAGTTTCTCGATCACCATAAACAGGGTTGCCGCGCCCATCCACAACAAGCTCATGGTGCCACCGACAAAACCGAGCGCCATGAAACCCCAGCAGCAGCCGACGCAAAACGCCCCCAGCCCAAGCCCCATGCGCAGACCGCCGACGGCCCCTGTGCGCCAATGGCCCAGGAAATACTGCATCGGGGCGTGGCACACGCCGTGGCAAACCGCTTTGACCCGGGAGAACTGAAACAGCCCCACGACGATGAGCAGCGCGCCCGCGAACCACAAAGAACTGGCAATGCCCATCGCGTCGATCAGACCCGAACGCATCAGCCCGGTCTGTGCCACGGCAATCAACGCGGCAAAAACTACCCAGACGATGAAGTAGCCCAGAACGACCCCCAGCCAGCCGGCGCGGGTGCCGTTTGCACTCGACATCAGGTCTTCATAGCTGCGCAGCGTCGGCACCAGCGTCGGCAGCATCATCGCGGCCATCATGATCGCCCACATCGGGAAAAGGGTTCCGAAGGTCGTCATCTGCATCATCGGCATGCCGCCCATGTCGCCGGACATTCCGCCCGACATTCCTGAACTCATGGCAACGGGCCGCCCGATGAAATCCACGCCCGCCATCTGGGCCATCGAGAACATGACCCACCAGGCGGCGAGGATCGCGGCAAAAAAGCCCAGCCATAACACTGACCTTGCAACTCCGGACATTGCGGGGACTCCCTCGACTCACTTCTTGCAAATCAAATGTCAGACTTTTAAATGTCTGACAAATGAAAATTGATCCGAACAGTTCAAAAGATCTTTCTGCGCAAATCGCGCAGGCGATCCGTGATGCCATCATCAAGGGCGACCTGATCGTCGACGAACGCCTCCCGTCCGAGGCGGAGTTGAGCGAGCATTTCGACGTGTCCCGCCCGACCGTGCGGGAGGCGCTCAAACGGCTTGCCGCCCAGAGCCTGATCCGCACCCAGCGCGGCGCAACCGGTGGCGCTTTCGTCAACCGTCTCACCTTTGAAGACGCCTACGGCCAGCAGATCACAACCTCGACGCTCCTTTTGTCGATGAACGCGGTCAGTTTCGCCACCGCCTGCGAAGCCCGCTACGCGCTGGAACGCGCCTGCGCGCCCCTCTCGGCCCGCCGGCGCAACGCCGACCACCTCGCCACCATGCGCGCCGAGATCCATCGCCAGACCCAGGAGGGACTCAGCGACGAGGCCTTCTGCGCCTCCGATGTGGCCTTCCACCGCGCCTTGGTCGACGGAGCGGGCAACCCGGTCCTCTCCTACCAACTGGCCGGCGCCGTGGAAGCCATGCAACCGTTGATGAACATGATCACCTTCACCGCCCGTTCACGCGTCAGGATAATCACCCTGCATGGCAACATCGCCGACGCGATTGAGGCCCGCGATCCCAAAGGGGCGGATGCGGCCCTGATAGATCTCGAAAACTACACGATCGAATTGGCGCAAGACGTGATGGCGCGCCGCGCCGGCGCATAAGCAAAGCCGCATACGTTCGGGCGTCCCCCCATATACCATTTGGCTTTGTGCCCCGCGTCGCTACAGTTGCGCACATCAGGAGGTGTGCCTTGTCCCGAAGACCCCGCCCCGTGCTGCAGGCCGCCACCCTAAGCGCGACCAGCCCCGCCGCAACGGCTGGCCGATAATGGCGCGCCCTGCTCTTCCGGTGTTCTTGCGCATCGCGCTCGTTCTCATCGCCCTGATCGCGCTCATTCTGACCGCCAATTACGGCGTGCAATATATCACCATGGCCCTGTCGCTGGACGCAACCCCGACAGGCGAAGCCATGATCCGCAAGTTCATCCTCGTGAGCACCGCGCTTTACGTCGTGCTGATCGCCATCCCCTTCGTTCCCGGCGCGGAGATCGGCATGACCCTGCTCAGCCTGTTTGGGGTCAAGGTCGCGGCGATCGTATATTTCGCTACAGTTGCGGGTCTGAGCGTCGCCTATTCCGCTGGCAGGATGATCGTTCCCACGGTCCTCGTCACGATCCTCGCCAAACTTGGCCTGCGGCGGGCCGCGGCCTTTGCACGACAGCAGGAGGATCTCAG
Organism: Litoreibacter sp.; assembly: GCA_013042765.1. Lineage (GTDB taxonomy): Bacteria > Pseudomonadota > Alphaproteobacteria > Rhodobacterales > Rhodobacteraceae > Litoreibacter. Next base: position 8,689 of record JABDPP010000096.1, on the reverse strand, counting down.
TGAAAAGGAATGGCTGGAGGCGCTGGTCAGCCGAACCGACAAACGTCTCATTCCGTTCCTTCTGCGCAACCGGTACGTGGCCCTCGCCCTGCTCATCAATTTGCCGGGCAGCGCCCTGATCGGCGGCGGCGGAGGTATCGCGATGGCCGCAGGCCTCAGCCGGCTCTTTGCCCCGCTACCGTTCCTGCTCACGATCCTGATTGCGGTTCTGCCGGTGCCCCTGGCTGTCGTGCTTCTGGGAACCTGAACCGGCAAAGCGCCCCAGCAATTACCACCCGCGCAACTGGTGCTTTTGCGCGCTCCCGCCCTATATGACCTTCCATGATCGACACGCTGAATATTATTGCCGCCCTGCTGACCATCGGCTTTGGCGCCTTCGGGTTTCTCGCCCCCCGCTTCACCATGGGCGCGCTGGACCTCGAGGATGGCGGCTCGCATATGGGCCTGTCGGAGATCCGCGCCTCCGTCGGCTGCCTCTTCGTGGCAATCGGCCTCTTCTGCCTGATCCTCGGCGCGCCAGAGGCTTACGTGATGATGGGCGTTGCATATTCAGGCGCCGCGCTGGGCCGCGCCACCTCGCTCTTTCTCGACAGCCCGCCGCTGCGTAAAGCCTTCCTCTATTTCGCGATCGAGGCCGCACTCGCCGTCTGGCTCATTGCCGCGAACCTGCCGGCCTCATCTTGGTAAAAATATTCCCGCCGGAGGCCACTGCAATTGCAACACGCGTCCCGCATGCCTATATTGCGACTGCCTTTAGGGGCTATGGACATAAACGCGCTCGTAATAAGCGGATCGGACCCGGGGGCGGTACCCGGCGACTCCACCAATAACCTGCTCATTTGGCAGTCATGGGGTCGAAACAGGATCGACGGACGTCTAAAGGGGTTAGCTTTGTCTCGGTGAGATACCACCGTTATCGGTTCACTTAAGCTAGTTGCAAATGACAACAAAGCTCCGGTCGCACTCGCAGCGTAAGCTGTGCGTAAGATCGAAAACTTAAGCCCTATGGCCTAGCCGCCATAGGCGGGGTTCGCAGGCACCTGGCAACAGAAGCCTGCATTTCACCATTCCCCCGCACCACACCAACGCCGCCACCAAAAGGTTTGGCTCAAAGGCCGCATGATGCGCCGCGCGTCCGATGACAAAACCCGCCGCGCCCCTCTTTCCATCACCCGCGAATCCATTATGCTCAGACCGAACGTCGGAACCTGGGGTCCTCGCATGTCCAGCACCATCAATTACGGCAACATGATGCACCGCGCCATGCGCGCGCTGATTGCCGAGGTGTTGAGCGACGTCGCAGAAAACGGGTTGCCCGGCGAGCACCATTTCTTCATTACTTTCGACACCCAGCACCCGGACGTTGAAATGGCCGACTGGCTGTTCGACCGCTACCCTGAAGAAATGACAATCGTGGTGCAGAACTGGTTCGAGGATCTCTACGTGGCCCCCGACAGTTTCCAGATCACCCTGAATTTCGGCGACAGCCCGGAACCGCTGGTGATCCCGTTCGATGCGATCCGCACCTTCGTCGATCCGTCGGTCGAGTTTGGCCTGCGCTTCGAGAGCCACGACGAAGAAGTCGAAGACACCGACATCGCCGATCATCCGGAACTGGACCTCACCGAGATTGCCCTGAACGGCAACAAGAAAGCGGCCTCCAACGCCGATGAGCCGGAGAATGAGGCGAAACCTGAAAAAGCCGGCGACGCTGAAGTCGTTTCGCTCGACAGTTTCCGCAAATAATCCCTTTTCAACAAAGCTGAATTGTCAACGCGCCCCCGGCCCGTTACACCTCAAGAACCGCGTTTTTGAGAAGGACCTGAGTGCATGACCGCGACCCGTACAGAAACCGACAGCTTCGGACCGCTGGAGGTTCCCGCCGACAAGTATTGGGGAGCGCAGACACAGCGCTCGCTGATGAACTTCCCGATCGGATGGGAGCAACAGCCCGTCGCCATCGTCCGCGCGCTCGGTGTCATCAAACAGGCCTGCGCACAGGCCAACAAGACCAATGGCAAGCTCGATCCGAAATTGGCAGACGCGATTGTCGAGGCCGCGAGCGAGGTGGTCGCGGGCAAGCTCGATGACAACTTCCCGCTGGTGGTCTGGCAGACCGGCTCCGGCACCCAGTCGAACATGAATGCCAACGAGGTGATCGCCAACCGCGCCATCGAGTTGCTGGGCGGCACGATCGGCTCGAAAGACCCGGTGCACCCCAACGATCACTGCAATATGGGGCAATCCTCGAACGACACCTTCCCCACCGCAATGCATATCGCGACAGCCACCACTGCCCATGACGTGCTGCTGCCGGGCCTCGCGCATCTGCACGCGGCCCTGGAGATGAAGGTCCAGGCCTTCGACGGGATCATCAAGATCGGCCGCACCCACACAATGGACGCGACACCCCTGACGCTGGCGCAGGAGTTTTCGGGCTACACCCATCAGGTCGCCATGGGGATCGAACGGGTCAAGGCAGCCCTTGGCCGGATCTACGAACTGGCTCAGGGCGGCACCGCCGTCGGCACCGGGCTGAACACGGCCGAGGGCTGGGGTGAGGCGGTCGCAGCCAACATGGCAGAGATCACCGGGCTGCCCTTCGTCACAGCCCCCAACAAGTTCGAGGCGCTCGCCGCCCATGACGAGATGGTGGAGATGTCCGGCGCGGTCAAAACCGTGGCCGCGAGCCTCTTCAAGATCGCCAATGACATCCGGCTTCTGGGTTCCGGCCCGCGCTGCGGTCTGGGCGAACTGATGCTGCCCGAAAACGAACCGGGCTCCTCGATCATGCCGGGCAAGGTCAACCCGACCCAGTGCGAGGCGATGACTCAGGTCTGCGCCCATGTCTTCGGCAACGACGCCGCGATCGGCTTTGCCGGCAGCCAGGGCCATTTCGAGTTGAATGTCTACAAGCCCATGATGGCCTATAACCTGCTGCAATCCATGCAGCTTCTGGGCGATGCGGCGATGGCCTTCACCGATAATTGCGTGGCCGGGATCGAAGCCGACAAGACCCGGATCGACAAGCTGATGCGCGAAAGCCTGATGCTGGTCACCGCGCTGGCCCCCGAGATCGGCTATGACAATGCCACGACGGTCGCCAAGACCGCGCATAAAAACGGCACGACGCTGCGTGAAGAGGCTATCGCGCTTGGCTTTGTTGACGCGGAAACATTTGAACGCGTGGTCCGGCCGGAGAAAATGATCGGGCCGAAGTAACCGGCCCTCGGCCGTAACGGAGAGCCGGCATGAACGCCAAGATCATCAATCTGCGTACCGCGCGCAAACAGGCGCTTCGCAGGGAATCGGCCAAAGACGCCACCCGTAACGCGGCACGTCACGGGCGATCAAAGGCCGAAAAGGAGATCGAGGAGGCCGCGGAGCGCAAAGCCCGCGATCACCTCGATCAACATAAGCTCGACGAATGAGCCGACCGGCCAAGAGATCCCTCACCCTCAAAGGGCATCGCACCAGTGTTTCACTGGAAGACGAGTTCTGGCAGGCCTTCTGTCAGATCGCCGCAGAGCGCGGCATGCCGATCAACGCGCTCGCAGCCGAGATTGACGAGGCCCGTGACCTCGATTGCGGTCTGGCTTCGGAGATCAGACTTTTTGTCCTGAACAGCTACCGCGAGCAGATCGCCCGTCAGGCAACATCACCGTAAAGCGCGGCGCGCGCCCGCGAAGAAAGCCCCTTTACCCGCTCTTCACTTGTCTCTTCCTGCTGCTCGGTCCTGATAAAGGCCCGCAGGTCAGACTTGAAAAGCGTTCTCAGGTCGTCTTTCCCATGACCATCGCCAGATGAGCCATGATCCCGCGACGCCCGGCCTTTAATTGCCGGAACCGCTATTCTGAAAACAGGTTGTTTGGAAACGCGAAACTCACCAATACGTGCTAGAAAATCCATGACATTCCCCCCTAAGGAATAGTTCAAGCCCCACGTATGAGCAAAATTTAGCCTGTTTTTCCGGATCGCAAAAAAGAGATTTTGAGGAATTTCGAAGATCAATCATTGGGGCAACTTTGTAAGTCATTGTTTTTATTATGTTTTAAGCAAAACCTGTGGCGTAACCACCACAATATTACGTTAAGTCAATGGGTTAGACAGCACATCTCACGCCTCTCTACTGTTTCCATGCTGGAAACAAAGCTCTCGAAATCCGGATATTTCTCTCGATCACCCCGAAAATGTTAAGTCTTTTCAGCGCTTAGTGATTCGCAAATGGATACCATCCCGTGCCCGCACTGTGAGATGTGCAACTGGGACCGGCTCCCGCCCGGCCACAGGCTCGAACCGGAAGATCCGCACCAGCATCGACAGCAAGAGCGGCCCCTCGATCATTGCGAAGCCCGCCCCCGGACAAACCCGCGCGCCTGCGGAAAACGGCATGTAGGCATCGCGCGGGCAGGATTTTCCGTTCCCATTCTGCCAGCGTTCCGGATCAAACCCGTCGGGATCCTCCCAGAGCCGCTCATGCCGGTGCGCGTGCCAAGGCGACAGAACGATCTGCGCACCGGGCGCGATCTCGCGATTGCGGAATGTCTCGTTCTGTGTCGCCTCTCGCACCATCATCGGAACCGGCGGGTAAAGCCGCAGCGCCTCGCGAAACACGTCGCGGCTGAGCGTCAGGCTTCCCAGCTTTTTGAAATCAGGCGCCTCTCCCAGCGCCTCCGCCTCGTCAGCCACCCGATCCTGCCAGTCGGGATGGGTCGCGAGCAGGTAGAGCGCCCAGGAAAGCGCACTTGCGCTCGTCTCATGGCCCGCAAGGAAGAAGATCGCCACCTGATCAATCATCTCCTCGGTGTCGAACAGTTCTCCTGTTTCGGGATCGCGCGTCGTCATGATTTTCGTGGCCAGATCATCCGGCGCTTGCCCCGCGGCGATATCGGCCTGACGTTGTTCCGTCACCTCCCGGATCAACGCCCGCAACTCAGCCGCGGCCACAAGGGCGCGACGCGGCAGGAAACGCGGCACCCAGGAAGGCAGAGGCAGCATCGCCTTGATATTCGCAATCGGTTGGGCGCGCTGGTAGATCTGGAACTGGCGGAACACCCGCTGGGCCGTGGCATCCTCGATTGGCAGGGAAAACAGCGTCCTGAAAATCACGTCGGCGGCCAGAAACCCCGCCGCCTCTTCCATTTCCACACTGCCGCCCTGCCCCAGCCGCGCAACCGCCGACTGGCCCGCCGCCCACATCGCCCCAAAGCTCTCGCGCAGCCTCCCGCCCTCGAAAGCAGGGTCGATGATCCGGCGCTGGCGCTGCCAGACCTCCCCATTGGTGACGAAAACGCTGTTGCCCAGAAGCGGCCGCAGCCCCTCATTGACCCGGTCGCTTTTCGGGAAATCCATGGGACGGACCTGCAAAACCTCGCGCACGAGTTCCGGTTCGTTGACCAGGTAGCTGCGAAAGAACGGCGTACGAAACTCCGCCATCCAGGCCCGGTAGAGCCGCTCCGGCTGGGCCGACAGGATGTCGCGCCGAAAGAGGCGCAGATAACCCCAAAGCCCGATCCGGCCCGGGCGCGCTTGCGGTTTGGGCGGTCGCGTCATTCCATCGACCTGTAACCGGAAAGCGGCGTCTCCAGCCGTGAGCCCGAGGGCGGCCTGCCTGCAAAGCGATCCGCGAGGCTCACAGGGCCCGCCGTGATCTGGAAATAATCATAGGACCCGGGCCGGTCGAAGGCGCAGAGATACTGAAAATGGAGCCGGAAGAAGCGCCAGCGCAGGGCTTTCCAGCGCGCCGGGCTCAGGGTCTGGGTGAACGCTGCGGAGACAACCACCGGCCAGCGCTTTTCCGGTGGTGCCACGCCACTCACCGCGACCGGGTCACAGAGCGCAAAGGCACAGCCATCCCCGGGCGCGCTGACATCGATCCAGGTGAGCGCATCCGATCCCGAAAGAAAATGAAGATCGCGCCGCAACCTTTTGGCTGCCGGTAAAAATGTCATCATCGGGATGGCCTGCCCAAGTGACAGAAAAGCCAGCTTCGGGCGCTCTGCCAGCACGCCTTCGCCCCGGATCACATCCGCCAGCGCCGAGACCGCCAGATGCGCGCCGGAAGAATGCCCGACCACCAGAACCTCATCGATCTCTTCTTCGTGCAGCGCCTGCCCAATGACCTCCGTGAAGGTGGCAATCCGTGCCTCAAGCTCAGGCGGATTGGCCCCACGCCAGCGCGCCGCGAAGGCAAAATCATGCATCAGGTAATAGGCGAAGATCCGGCCGTCCCGCGCCTTGAACAAGCGCAGCAGGGCGACGCCCGCCAAGGCCCCCAAGAGCGCCGACAATGCGGAGGTCACAGCCCCCTCTCCCAACAGTGCGATGCCAGCGGTCCAGAGCCCGAAGAAAACCGCAAGCGCACAGGTCAGCTGCACAAGCAGCGCCGCGACCGGAAACAGGGCCGCGATCACCGGCCCTTTGCGCAGACGCATAAGCCGCCAGAGCGCGCCGCTCGAGATGTAGACCCACGCGGTGCGCACAAGTTGCAAATAGGTCTGGAGAATACCGCCCGACATGCTGTCGCGCACGATATCGGACCATGTCAGAACTGAAATCTCGCTCAGAACCTCACGGTTCTCAATCTCAGCCCGAACCGTCCACCCGTAATCTGAAGATGCTTTATTTGGCGTTATTTCAATCCTATACGAACTGATCCTCGCCTGCTCAGCGGACTCGGTGCGGTAGAGCTCACGGTAACGGCGCGGCGGGATCGGATCATAGCCCGGAATGTAGAAGACGCGGCGGCGCTTCACCGGATCCGCTGCGAGGCCATCCGCAGCTTGCGCCTCTTCCGGCCCGCCGCTCTGATCGCCGAGATGATCGCCGTCGTGATGCATGATACTCCCTGAATTCCACTCCACAGTAGCGGCAGTTTTCCGCGAAAGTAAGACGCCGATCCGGCGTGGACAAACCCCGCCCGCTGGCCTAGATCAGACCCATGGCTCAGGACACGAAATTTGACATGGAACTGGACGCGCTGGGGCTCTTGTGCCCGCTGCCGGTCCTCAAGGCACGCAAACGTCTTTCAGAGATGGAAAGCGGTGCGATCCTGCGCGTTCTGGCCGATGATCCTGCAGCCATCATCGACGTGCCGCATTTCTGTGCTGAAGCCGGACATGAGCTGGTGACACAGGGCGAGACGCCCGAAGGCCAAGTCTACCTGATCCGCAAGGGTTGAGGCGCTATTCCGCCGCTTGCCGCGGCTCCGGTGCAACCGTCTCCAACCGCGCCAGAAGCTCTTCCCGGCGCTTTGCAGCGCTCCGTTCATTTACTTCCTTTACGGGTCCGAAGCCCCTGATCTGTAACGGAAGTTCTGCCAGATCTATCGCGGTCTCAAGGTTGAATTCGGACAGCTTGGCGATCCGGTTCATGTCGCCCTCAAACTGACGGATCAACGCCCACTCCATCTTACGCTCCGCACTGCGGCCAAACGGATCAAGCGGCGTGCCCCGCAGCATCTTCAGCCGCGATAGGATCTTGAAGGCACGCACCATCCCGGCTCCGTATTCCTTCTTGCCCGGCCGCCCGTTAGGCCCGACTTTGCTCAGAAGCGGCGGCGCGAGGTGGTAGGTGAGTTTCAGATCACCGTCGAACTCTGATCGCGCCTTCGCCTCGGTCTCCAGATGCAGACGCGCCACTTCGTATTCATCCTTGTAAGCCAAGAGCTTATGATAGCCTTTTGCCACGGCTTCCTGCAGGCGGGGATCCTCGAAGCGCTCGACCATTTTGCGGTAGCGCTTCGCCAGACGGCGCGACTGGTAGCGTTTCAGATGATCGGCACGGAAATCCACGATCTCGGTCAGAGCTCTCGGCAGATGCGCCAGCTTGCTGCCCAGATGCCTTTCGGCCTCCTCCGGATGGAGCGCGGCCCAACGGCCGATCTCGAACGCGCGCCGGTTGCGCTCGGGCGCCGCCCCGTTCAGCACGATCGCTTCTTCTATTGCCGCGAGGCTCAGCGGGATCAGACCCTTCTGCCAGGCCGCCCCGAAGATCAGCATGTTCGAGAAGATCGAGTCGCCCAGCAGCACCCGCGCCAATTCGCTGGCATCGAAAAACTGCACCTGATCCTTCAGACGCGCCTCCAGCGACAGTTTCAGCCGGTCGGAGGGCAGCGCGAACTCCGTGTCGCGGGTAAAATCGCCGGTTATGATCTCGTGGCTGTTCACCACGGCGCGGGTGCGGCCGCCGGCCATCAGGCCCAGCGTCTTGCCGCCCGCACTGACCACCAGATCACCGCCGATCACCGCATCGGCCTCCCCAGCGGCCACACGAATGGCCTTGATGTCCTCGGGGCGCTTGGCCAGACGGCAGTGGATATGAACCGCTCCGCCCTTCTGCGCGAGGCCCGCCATCTCCATCATGCCCGCGCCTTTGCCATCGACATGCGCCGCCATGGCCAGAACCGCGCCAATGGTCACAACGCCCGTGCCCCCCACGCCGGTAATCACCACGTTATGGGTGCCGTCGATCGCGGGCAGGTCTGGCATCGGCAGATCAGGCAGGTCAATCTCGGTCATGGCCTGCTTGCGGATCTGTGCCCCCTGCACGGTCACAAAGGACGGGCAGAAGCCGTTCAAACAGGAGAAATCCTTGTTGCAGGAGGACTGGTCGATCGCCCGCTTGCGCCCAAGTTCGGTTTCCACCGGCACGATGGACACGCAATTCGACTGCACCCCGCAATCGCCGC
>JABDPP010000092.1 GCA_013042765.1 Litoreibacter sp. | reverse complement strand
GTCGACGAGATCGGCGGCGGCGTAGCTTGGCCAGTCGGCATGGACCAGCATCTTGTCGCGGGCGAAGGTCTCGCTCCAGAGCTCCTCGGTGATAAACGGCATGATCGGGTGCAGCAGGATCATGCACTGGTCGAGAACCCAGCCCATGACGGCGCGGGTTTCTTCTTTTTGCGCGTCGGTTCCGTTCAGCAGCAGCGGCTTGGACAGCTCCACATACCAGTCGCAAACCTTACCCCAGACGAAGGAATAGAGCGCGTTGGCCGCGTCGTTGAAACGGTAATTGTCGAGCGCATTGTCCACTTCCTCGCGGACCTTGGCGGTCTCACCGATGATCCAGCGATTGACGGAGAACTCGGCATTGCTGATCTGGTCGAGCGTGGTGGGTGCCGCGCCAGAGCCGCCGGAGGTGCCGTAGACCTCGTTCATCTCGGCAAAGCGGACGGCGTTCCAAAGTTTGGTTCCGAAATTGCGGTAGCCCTGAATACGCTGGGTGGAGAGCTTCAGGTCGCGGCCCATGGCGGCCATGGCGGTCAGCGTGAAGCGCACCGCGTCGGCGCCATATTCGTCGATCAGCTCCAGCGGGTCGAGCACGTTGCCCAGCGATTTCGACATCTTCTTGCCCTTCTCGTCGCGCACCAGCGCGTGGACATAGACGGTGTCGAAGGGTTTCTGATCGACCACGGCATATTGCATCATCATCATTCGGGCGACCCAGAAGAAGATGATGTCGAAACCGGTGATCAGGACATTGGTTGGGAAGTATTTCTGCAGCTCCGGCGTGTCCTCGGGCCAGCCCAGCGTGCCGATCGGCCAGAGGCCGGAGGAGAACCACGTATCAAGCACATCGGGGTCACGCCAGACCGGGTAGATCAGATGGGTCGGATCCTCGGAGATGGCGTATTCGGCAAGGCTCGAGGCGAGCCGTTCCATGGCTTCCTGCTTGTCGCCAACCTCCACGACCGTGGCTGCGTTGAGCGGCTGCGGCAGGGAGGCGATATCCTTGTGGAAGGCGTCGCTCACCGCTTCGAGATCGGCCGCGCAATGGTGATGCTCACCGGGATGCACGATCCCGCCTTCGAGCAGCAACTGCCCCAGATCGACCTCGTCGAGATCGCCGGTTGCGCCTCCGGCATCGGTGGACCACAGGTCGAGCCCGTACCAGACCGGGATCTGGTGGCCCCACCACAGCTGGCGCGAGATGCACCATGGCTCGATGTTTTCCAGCCAGTTGAAATAGACCTTCTTGTGCTGCTCGGGCAGGATCGCTGTCTCGCCGGAGGTGACAGCATCGATGGCGGGCTGCACGATCTTGGAGGTTTCCACGAACCACTGGTCGGTCAGCATCGGCTCGATCACGACCTTGGAGCGGTCGCCAAAGGGCTGCATGATCGGCTTATTCTCGACATAGGGAATGTGCTCGGTCACGAGGTTGCCCTCGTCATCGGTGGTGGTCTGCTCGATCATCATGGCAAGGCCCTCGGCGGTGATGTCGGCCACCACCTTCTTGCGAGCCTCGAACCGGTCCAGACCGCGGTATTCCTCGGGCACGAGGTTGATCGGCGTTGCGTCCTCGGGGGCGGGTTCGCCCTCGGCAATCGCCTGCGCCTGCGCCGCCGCCTCGACATAGGACAGCCCGTCGGCACGCATGTGGCCCTTGGTGTCCATCAGCGCGTAGAGCGGGATATTGTTGCGCTTGGCGACGCCGTAATCGTTGAAGTCATGGGCGCCGGTGATCTTCACCGCGCCGGAGCCGAAGTCGGGGTCGGGATAGTCGTCGGTGATGATCGGGATCTGGCGGCGCTGCTCTTTCGGGCCGACAGGGATCTCGCAGAGCTTGCCCACGATGGGCGCGTAGCGCTCGTCGGACGGGTGCACCGCAACCGCGCCGTCACCCAGCATGGTCTCGGGTCGTGTTGTCGCGATGGAGATGTAGTCGCGCTCTTCCTCGAGCGTGATGTTGCCGTCTTCGTCCTTCTCGACGTAGGTGTAGGTCTGGCCACCGGCGAGCGGGTATTTGAAGTGCCACATATGGCCCGCGACCTCGATATTCTCGACCTCCAGATCGGAGATCGCGGTCTCGAAATGCGGATCCCAGTTCACCAGCCGCTTGCCGCGGTAGATCAGCCCCTTGTTGTAGAGGTCGACAAAGACCTTGAGCACGGCCTGCTGGAAATGCTCGTCCATGGTAAACGCGTTGCGCGACCAGTCGCAGGAGGCACCGAGGCGTTTGAGCTGGTTGATGATGGTGCCGCCGGATTCCTCTTTCCATTCCCAGACCTTGTCGAGGAAGGCCGCACGGCCCATCTCGGCGCGGCTGGGCTGATCCGTGGCGGCCAGCTGGCGCTCGACGACCATCTGGGTGGCGATGCCCGCATGGTCCTGACCGGGTTGCCAGAGCGTGTCGAAGCCGCGCATCCGGTGCCAGCGCACGAGAATGTCCTGCAACGTGTTATTGAAGGCGTGGCCCATATGCAGCGAGCCGGTGACATTGGGCGGCGGGATCATGATGCAGAAGGTCTCTGCGCGCGAGGCATTGGCGCCGGCGGTAAAACAACCGGAGCTCTCCCATGCGCTGTAGAGCTTGTCCTCGGCCTGGGCCGCGTTGAATGTCTTTTCCATCGCCATGATGCTGGTCCTTGCTGCGTGCTTGGACCCGTTTACCCAATGCGGCGGCGAAGGAAAACAGCCCAAATGCCACACGGGCGCCAGTGGGCTTGCGCACGCATTGAAAATCGCGCCCTGCGGGGGCGGTGCGTGGTGGCTCAGGCGCGGGCGGTCGCGGTCTGCGCATCCTCCAACGGCACCCGGGTGCCGGACTGTATGATCTGCGGATCGTAGGGCGTGCGGGAAAAGACCTCGCGCACCATGGGCGCGAAGAACTCCAGCGGCAGGCTGTCATAGTCCGGATCGAAGCTCGCCTGATCCCAGCGCTCGCAGAAGGTGGCGCAATCGTCGAAATAAGGATGGCCCTTGTAGGCGTCGCGCTTGTGCTGGTTGCCGCCCACGTGGTGGCCGTAATAGAGCATCTGGAAATCGCCGTGTTTTTCCACCACCCATGTGCATTGTTCGCGCACGAAGGGTTTCAGGATCGTGGCGGCGTATTCGTCGTGATTGTAGGGCGCGAAGATGTCGCCGATATCATGCAGCAGCGCCGAGACGACCCAGTCGGTATCGGCCCCGTCGTGCCATGCCCGTGTGGCCGACTGTGTCGAGTGCTCCAGCCGCGTGACTTGATAGCCCGACAGGCTCTCATCAAGGCTGACCAGCGCATTCAGCAGACGGTCCGCCGTGCCCTTGGTGTATTCGACCTCGTGCTGGGTGAGAAAGTCATAATCCTCGGCGGTTCCGTCCTTCATCTGGGTGAAGCTGACGTTTTTCATCTCGTTGGTGCTCATGCGTATAGCCCTTTGCGTTTTTTTGCGCCGGCCATCATGACCTCGGCCTGTGCTTGTCTGATCTCCTCGTATAGCGCCAGCGCGTCGGGTGCGAAATTGGCTTTGGGCGGGTCGATCAGGATGAAATTGCCATACCGGTCTTCCCCGCGGGCCAGCATCGCGTAATCCCGGGCCCCGACCTGCTGGGCCACGTCGGGCCGCATGTAGCGCACCACGGCCGCGATCCGGCGGTCGTGCGAGACATTGGGCCCGGAGCCGTGGATGGTCAGGCCGTGATGCAGGCTCATCTGGCCGGGGTGGATCTCGATCGCGACCTTGTCTTCGTCGGCGACGTCAACGCGGACTTCCTGACCGCGGCTGAGCAGGTTGTTGTCGTCGAATGTATCTTCATGGGGCAGGATCGCGTTCTTGTGGGAACCGCGTACGAAATCCATGCAGCCCGAGGCGGGCGTCGCGGGGCTGAGCGCGACCCATGACGTCACCAACCCGTCCACCGCATCGAGGCCCCAATAGGTCAGGTCCTGATGCATCGAGACGATCTGCGTGGTGTGGGGCTCCTTGATGAAGAACTCGGTCGAGAAGACCAGAATGTCGGGTCCAAGCACGCCCTCGATCACGTCGAGAATGCCCGGATCCAGTGCGATGCGGCTGGCCAGAGGCATCACCACATGGGCGTTGATGCGTTTGTAGGTGTTGAGCGGCTGCGGCAGGCCCGCATCGAGCCAGTCGGCTTCGATCTGCTCAAGCTCCGCGCGGCAGGCACGGGCTGTCGCAGGGTCGAGCGCGGGCAGGGGGAAGAGAAAACCGTCCTCCCAGTAGGACTGGCGGTCGGACGGGGCGAGGCTGCCGTTTGCGAGGGGGCGGGTGTCCAGCATGGCGGTCTCCGGGGTAGAATGGGCGATGCAGGCCCATGAAATCTCCTTCCGGGCCGGTCCGTCGCGCCAGATCGCGACGCTTGGGGCGTCGGATCCTGACAATTTGGAGAGGTGGTCGGCGTGCCTTTGAGCCGCACAAGTTCCGTCAGGTCACAAGAGTCCCTATCCCGGGCAGGTTGCTGGACCCGTATCGAACGCGAGGTTCAATTGTCCGATCTCTATGTTGGCCGGTGGTTCCGCCGCCTCCGACCGGTGTTGAACGAGCATGTCCGGCGGTGCTTTGTGCGCCGAGCCTTTGCGGTACTTCATGCTTTGAAACAGTTGCTCCGCGATGTCGCCGAAATCTGACATCGGCGTGTGGCCAAGGTCACCGCAATAGCGCTCGCTGAATCCAATATACACAAGGTCCAGATCATCTGCTGCCTCGACATAATCGATGCAGGCGACCGAATACCCGTGCATCGTGAACGCTTTGCCGACATGTCCCGGCACGCCGCTGTCATTTGCGCGCCAGTTGAACCCGGCGCAAAAACTGCCCTGCGACAGGGACGCGGCAGGGATCCGCTCGATAGTCAAAAGCGATGTGCGCCCGCTGGGTGCTTCCAGTTCCTGTTTCACGGACAACAGCACGTTGGACAGCATCTCCGTGGCGGCCGTGTCCTTGGCGGCGGAGGAGCGATCTTTGAAGCTCTCATTCCATGTGAAGGTTTCGGTCAGCACGATGCTGAAAATGAGCGTGTGAAAGGGGCCGTCGATCTCCTTTCGGAAATGCCGGCTGTCGTCACTTGAGAGGCGCGGCATCTGCACGGGCAGAACCATGTCCCATGCCCCGGCCCGCACGGTCTGCTCTTGTGCTGCGGCCGGCGCCGCAAAACTGAGAAAAAGTCCGAGAAGGAAGAACATTAAGATGCGCATTACCCGCAGGCTATGCCGCCGGGCAGCCCCTGCGGTTGATCTTTCTCAAGTCGGCGGGTGGGAAAGGGCGGATGGGGGCCATGGTCCGTTGTGCGGGACAAAGCCGCCGCTAGCCGCAGTGCTGAATCCGTAAACCGTTTAATTGAACGCTCTGCGGACGAAGCTGTCGGAAGGATCGCTTCAGAGTTTTCGCGCAACAATGTAGCGGCTCTGCAGCAGCCCAGCTTGATCTACCACCTCACATATCTTGAAGCCCGAACTCTCAATTCTCCGCTCGAGTTCTGCAACAGAAACGAAATTCACAAACGGGGCTTTCCCAAGAGCCTGCATGACCGGGATCGCGATCTGACTGATCACAGCATATTTGAGGCTTCCATTATCGGGAGCGCAGACGGTCTTGGATATGAAAACCCCACCGGTTTTTGTCAGCGAAGCAATGTGATCGAGCGTTCGGTCCAGGTCGCGCACGAGGTGAAGTAGGTTGTGCGCTAGGACTGCGTCATACGAACCTTCGTCAGGATTGTGCTCGAGGGCTTCGGCCACTTTGAATGTTACATTCTCCAATCCTTCTTTGGCGCGTTTCTCGGTTGCAATCTCGATCATGCCCGGCGCGAGATCGGAGGCAGTGATATGAGCCACATGCGGTGCAAGCAGCAGTGCGGTTGAACCCGTGCCACAACCAATTTCGAGCACGCTGTCTTCGGCCCTCAGGTACGACTTCGTACGCTCGAGCGTGTTCAGATACCCTTCCATGTTTCGGATTGGATCAGCCGCATATTTGCGCGAAATTTTGCTCCAGAACGAGGCATCTTTGGACAAAGCAGCCATTTTATTTCTCTCTTTCAATGTTGTCGCCGCATCCAATACTTCTAAACACAGTTTTATGGAATTGCTAAAGAATGCAGAAATGTTATGCATTAATGCATGAATTGGAAGGCCATCAATTTCGACTGGAACCAAGTGCGGTCTTTTCTTGCGACTGTAGAAGAAGGTTCGTTTTCCGCAGCGGCACGCGTGCTTGAGCAAACACAGCCTACCGTCGGCCGTCAGGTTGCTGCGCTGGAGCAGGCGCTTGGGATCACCTTGTTTGAGAGGGTTGGCAAATCGCTTAATCTGACAACTGCTGGCGCGGAGCTTTTGTTACACGTCAGGGAAATGGCGGATGTCGCAAATAGGATTTCACTTACCGCGACAAGCCAGTCACAAGCTGTTGAAGGGGAAGTCAGGATCACCGCTTCCGATGTGATGTCTACTTACCAGCTGCCACCTATTCTGAAACAGATCAGACTCGCCGCACCGCGACTTGAGATCGACATAGTCGCTGCAAATGACGTGCGAGACATACAGCGACGTGAGGCTGATATCGCCATTCGGCATGTACGCCCAACGCAACCAGATCTGATCGCAAAGCTTGTAGCGGAAGCAACGGCACATTTCTACGCCGCACCTACGTACCTTGATCAGGTAGGACGACCTAAAAATGAAGACGAACTCGCCAAATTGGACTTCGTAGGCTTTGGCGATGTTGACACCATGATCGGGTTCCTAAATCCGGCAGGCATTGAAGTCACCCGCAAGAGTTTCCGGATTGGCTCACAAAGCGGGATAGTTTCATGGGAGTTGGTGCGCCAAGGTTTCGGCGTAAGCGTAATGTCGGATGATGTGGCCGCCCTAACGCCTGGCGTAGAGCGGGTTTTACCCGACCGAGAACCTTTCAAGTTCCCGATTTGGCTGGCCACCCACTCTGAACTACACACAGCGCGAAGGATCAGGTTGGTTTT
Source organism: Litoreibacter sp. (assembly GCA_013042765.1). Taxonomy (GTDB): domain Bacteria; phylum Pseudomonadota; class Alphaproteobacteria; order Rhodobacterales; family Rhodobacteraceae; genus Litoreibacter. The sequence continues at coordinate 136 of JABDPP010000092.1, read as the reverse complement.
CGATCAGCTTGCGGACCAGTTCAAGGCGCGGACCATCACGTAGTCTGGGAGTTCGCCTGATGCTGCACGGTAGTTGTCTGCTCTGGGCTCGTTACCGTCATCCGCTGCGTGGCAGCACACTCAGGCTGGCTGAACG
>JABDPP010000086.1 GCA_013042765.1 Litoreibacter sp. | reverse complement strand
CGATAACCCCGTAAAGGCCCGCGACGATATCTGTTACCGCCACGCCGACCTTGGAGGGCTCGCCCTCCTCTTCGCCGGTGATAGACATCAGGCCCGCCATGCCCTGCACAAGGTAGTCGTAGCCGGCGCGGGTAGCGTATGGCCCGTCCTGCCCAAACCCTGTGATAGAGCAATAGACCAGACGCGGGTTGAGCGCGTGCAGGCTGTCAAAATCGAGCCCGTACTTCTTGAGGCCACCGACCTTGAAGTTCTCGATCAGGATATCGGCTTCAGAAGCCAGATCACGCACGAGCGCCTGCCCTTCGGGATTTGTGAAGTCCACGGCAACCGATTTCTTGCCACGGTTGCAGGTGTAAAAATAAGCCGCGGAGGGATCTTCGCCCCGATCGATGAACGGAGGCCCCCACCCGCGTGTATCATCACCCGCGGGGCTCTCAACCTTGATGACAGTTGCGCCCAGATCAGACAGCACCTGGCCGATCCAAGGACCGGCCAGAATCCGCGCCATTTCAAGGACCTTAACGCCCTTCAGTGGCTGCATCAGAAAAACGCCTGCAACCCGGTCTGCGCCCGGCCAAGGATCAGAGCGTGAACGTCATGCGTGCCCTCGTAGGTGTTGACCGTCTCGAGGTTCGCTGCATGACGCATGACCTGGTATTCGGCCATGATGCCGTTGCCGCCGTGCATGTCGCGGGCCAACCGGGCGATGTCGAGCGCCTTGCCGCAGTTGTTGCGCTTGATCAGGCTGATCGCCTCGGGCGCAGCCGTGCCTTCATCCATCATCCGGCCAACGCGGAGCGAAGCCTGAAGACCGAGCGAAATCTCGGTCTGCATGTCGGCGAGCTTTTTCTGGAACAGCTGCGTCTGCGCCAGCGGTCGGTCGAACTGGACGCGGTTCAGACCATAGTCCAGCGCACGGTGCCAGCAGTCTTCAGCAGCGCCCATGACGCCCCAGCTGATCCCGTACCGGGCACGGTTGAGACAGCCGAATGGCCCCTTGAGTCCTTCGACATTGGGCAGCAGTGCGTCCTCTCCGACCTCGACATTGTCCATGACGATCTCGCCGGTAATGGAGGCACGCAGGGAAAGCTTTCCGCCGATCTTGGGCGCACTCAGACCTTTCATGCCTTTCTCAAGGATGAAGCCGCGAATCTTGCCACCATGCTCTTCCGACTTGGCCCAGACCACGAAGACATCCGCCAGAGGCGAGTTGGAGATCCACATCTTCGCACCGTTCAGGACGTAGCCGCCCTGGGTTTTCTTGGCGACGGTCTTCATGCCAGCCGGGTCCGAGCCTGCATCGGGTTCAGTCAGGCCAAAGCAGCCGATCAGCGTGCCAGCGGCAAGGCCGGGCAGATATTTCTTGCGCTGCTCTTCAGAGCCATAGGCATGGATCGGATACATGACGAGCGAGGACTGCACAGACATCATCGAGCGATAACCGCTGTCCACACGCTCTACTTCCCGGGCCACAAGCCCGTACGTAACGTAGCCTGCGCCGATGCCGCCATATTCCTCGGGGATCGTGATTCCGAGCAGGCCCATCTCACCCATCTCGCTGAAAATCTCCGGCGCGGAAGTCTCATTGAGATACATGTCGGTGACGCGGGGCTGAAGCTTGTCGGCCGCATAGGCCGCGGCGGCTTCGGCCACCATGCGCTCATCTTCTTCGAGCTGCGCTGAGAGGTGAAACGGATCCTTCCAGTCAAAAGTCGAAAGTGATGGTCCGTGGCCCATATTCTGTCCGTCAGGCATATCTGTTTCTCCTTGTATCATCCCGGCGCTGCCGCGCGAAAACCACGAAAGGATCTCCTCCCCTGGTTCGCGATGCGCTGTTTAGTCCGATTCCCAGACAAGGGAAACGCTACATGCTGCCCCACCCCGGGACGGCTCTGAATGCACCGAAATCGAGGCCATTATCCCCCAGATTCACCACCCAGTCCACAAACAGTGTCTTCCCGCAGGACCGAGAGGTTGCTTCAAAGCAGCCCTCCGGTGTCCTCAAACGAAGGCGTCACCTTTTCAATAGTCCTTCTCGAAGAACATCCCTAGCGACGTGTCGCCATCGGACTGCAGCGTTCCGCGCGCCGTGACAGAACGGCTCAGATCAATGTTGAGGGAGACCTTGCCCGCATCCTCTCCGCCGACGGTCACGTCCGTGTAAATGTTGTCGGAGATATATTTCCCCGCCCGCACGGAAGACCGCCCTTCCGGATCGGTCGTCACGTCGAGATCATCGAGACCAAAGCCCTTGCGGAATTTTGACACCAACCCCTCATTTCCACGTCCCGATAAGGTGGCAACAGCATTGGCGAGCTGCAGTGCCTGGAACGCGGAGAGCTGCGTCAGGTTGCGACCGAAAAAGAGCTGCGCCAGCACCTCGTCTTCGGGGGCCTCCGGGGTCGAGGCAAAGGACACCTCCGGCGCGGAGGCGGGCCCCTCGACGATCACACTCGCGGTACCGGCATCCGTCGCGGTCGTGGCGACAAACCGGACATAAGGCGAGAACTGACCTTCAAGCTGGACACTTCCCTCATCAAGCTGAAACCGCTTGCTGAGAATGTCGATCCGCCCGCGGATCAGTTCGAACCCGCCCGCGGAGATAATCTCCTGCGTCGTCCCGGACAGGGTCAGCGAGCCGCCCAGTTCGGCATCCAGACCACGCCCACGCACGAAGATCCGCGATGGTGCGTTCAAGAAGATATCCAAACCGTAGTTCGGGCCATCTCGACCGGCGCCAGTACCGGCACGATCTGTCAGGCCCGCGCGTGTCAGTGTTTTCCGAACGGCCAAAGGCGCGCCGACATGCCGGATTTCCGGGATCTCGCCGTAGGAAGTGACGGATGACGAAGGTACGATCACGTTGGTCTCATCAACATCCAGCCGGCCTGAAATCAGGGCCCCGCCTGACAATGGCCCTGTTATCGCAATACGCCCATCGATGCGTGTCTTGAAGAGACGCGGATCTGAGATAACAGCCTCTGCCAGCGTGATCTTGAGTTCTGCCGGAAACCCTTGTGACAGACCGATCGGACCTTCTGCGGAAATTCGGCCACCGGATGTAAGCCCGCCCGCCATCGCGATGTTCACTTGTCCTCCGCCCAGCGCGACAGACGCGTTTATGCCGGTTAACGCGGCGCCAAGTGCAGGTGCCGAGAGTCGTGCATCCGTGGTCGTGATCTTGCCAGAGACTGCAGCCAGTTCAGGCTGGCCCCGGACCGAAAGATCAAACTTGACAGTACCTTGCGCGCTGCGCGGCTCGATAAACGGCCCAATCAGCGCGAGCAGTGCACCGCCCTTTATCGTCAGGTCGACATCATCTGCCCTACGGATCAGCCCAGCGAGCTGCACCTCCATTCCACCGGGCCCCGCGGCCCGGCTGTCGAGCTCCCAGCCCTCCGGTCCTTTCTCCAGGTTGCCAGCCACTTCCAGCGGACCGGGCAATTCAGGGATGACGCGGCCAAGATCGCGAAGGCGGGCTTCATATGTGACGCGTCCCTCCGCCGTGGACAACTCAGCGCTGGCTTTAAGCGAAAGCTCGGAATTGTTGACGCTCAGCCCATCAAGACGCGTGCCTTCAAGCGTTCGCGCCGCGCGAAAGGCGAGCTGGGTCTCTCCACGCAGGAGCGTATCAGCGCGCGCCTCGCCGACGGAAAGATCAAGGCTGGTCCCAGTGGCATTCACATCAAACGTACCCGCAAGCGGTGCTGCAGCGCCACTTGCGGACAGCTCAAGCCGCCCGGTGAGAGGTCGCCCTGCGAGGGTAGAAAACCGCTCGAGGCTCTCGGTATTCAGCTTCAAATCAAACTGCGTTTCGAACCCGGCCTCCAGTTCCCTGATCGTAGCGCTCCCCACGAGACCGTACTGCGGCCCTTGCACCGTCAAGAACGGAAGTCTGAGCGGCGCGCCCTCGGTGTATTCCGCGCTGAGAGACCCGCTTGCGTTTTCGCCAACGGCATCGTTCAATCCCGGATCCGCAAAAGTCAGCCCGCGTCCGGAAAAGTCTAGATCTCCTGTGACCAAACCAATCATTCCGACGTCACCCTTTAGCAGACCGCCCCCGCCAAGAAGGAGCATGTCAGCCTGCAGGTCGTCGCGCGCGACCCCTTCTATCCTGAAGTCACCGCGCCATCTGTCATCCGCTGCCCGGTCATATTCGACCAGCAAGTCCACGCGATCCACCTGCGTGACAGGTCCAGGTAAAGGAAGCGCAACCGGTAAGCCGTTTTCGTCCTGGACCCTGCCCTTGATATCAAGGAATTCGGGCCATCCTTCCGCATTGAAATCCGCCCGTCCTTCCAAGCTCATGGCCCGGGTTACAAGGTCCAGTTCACTCAGTTGAAGCGCGCCGTCAGATCGCCGGCTTCCCGCCGCGAGCAGCCGGATATCATCACCAAAAAACGGCCGGTATCTGGGCGCAAACAAGGCCGCGATGTCGCCGCCAATATCGACATTGAAGCCAAGCGGCCGGTTCTCTGCATCTCCGCCCTCCGCAGCATCGGACAGCACAACTGTTCCCGACAGAAGGGGAACGTCGTCAGCGGTCAGTCTTATGTCCGCGGAGAACGCGTTCAGCGGACCGGCCCCAGAAACAAGCATCTGCAGCGGAGGTCGTTCGGGGATATCGAGCAGGCCCGCGACAAGACCATCCGCTTCCTCTGTCAGGTCAAGGTCAATCTCCAGCACCCTGCTTTCACCATCGAAGGCCGCATCCAGCGAAAGACGCCCGGTCTTCCCATCCAGACGCACCGCCTCCAGCTTAACTGCGCCAGCCCCGCCTTCGAGTTGGGCGGAGGCCTCGACCGAGAGGGACACTTGCTCCCCGAGCACCGGCGCCCCCAGATCAATGCGATTGACAGTGAATTTCCGGATATCAACGGCCACCGGCAAATCCGGGAGAGAAAAACCACCGGCCTCTGCGGTCGGGATCCTGCTTTCGTCGCGGACCGGAGTGCGTGGCATCACGAGGCTCTCCGCAGACAACTGCTCTACCTCCAGTCGCCCCTGCAAAAGAGCAAGCCTGCGCCAATCAAGATGAACCTGCTCGAGCGTCAGCCAGATCCCCGTATCATCGGCAATCGTGAGCTTCTCAATCGTCGCCTGTGCGCTCAAAGCACCCTTGAATCCCTCGATCCGCACTTCGCGGCCGGCATCGGTCAACGCATCTTCGAGAAGTCTTGTGAGATACCCGCGATCATCCTCCTGCGCTGCCGCGACAGTCGCGAACATGATCGCCAGGAAGATGCTTAGCAGACGTCTCAAAATGCCTGTCCTATCCCGATATAGACCTGAAAGCCGGATTGGTCTCCGGGGCCCGAAACCGGAACGGCGAGATCCATCCGGATTGGCCCGATCCCTGTTCCATAACGCACCCCGATCCCGGCCCCGCTGTGCCAATCTCCCGATGAGCCATCCGGAAATGCCTCTGGCCCAACATAGCCTGCATCATAAAAGGCGACCAAACCAATTCGCTCGGTTGCCCGCATGCGGATCTCAGAAGACAGGGCAAGGAAGGAACGACCGCCCACGAAAGAGCCGCCGCCAAGATCAACTGCGAGGGATTGATAGGGCTGGCCGCGCACCGTTCCGCCGCCCCCCGAATAGAACAGGTAATCGGCCGGGACTTCGTCGATCGGCGCACCCGCGACAGATCCCAGCTGGCCCCTTAAGGCGAAGGTCATGCCATTTTGCTTGCCGAAGCTTCGGTAGAACCGCGCATCCAATTCGGTGAGTACGCCATCTCCTTCGCCTGCTAGGGCGAAAAAGGGCGTGACAGACGCATCGAGGTAGTATCCATCTTTAGCGTCCAGCGTATCGTCTCGATAGTCGAAAGTCGCACCGGCATACCCCATCAGAAGCGTGTAGCTCCGGTCGCCGAAGACATCGCTGGTCTTTGCGCTCTCCACACCCAATCCAAACGTATATGTCCGAGTATCAGACGCGTAGCGGCGAATACCCGCTCCAACGGAGAACTTCTCAGACGAGAAGTTCACCTCGTTCAGCTTTTCCGCCTCACCCCGAATATAAAGATCCGTATCCTGATTGAACGTGGCAGGCCGGTCGAACTGCGCCGAGAACGTGTAATCCTCGCCGCCGCTTTCGCCTTCGATGCCGCGGGCCTCACCTTCAATCCGCAACCTCTCCGCACCACCGAGCAGATTCCTGTGAAGCCAAAACCCGTTCAGGGTCAACCCGTCGAGGGAGGAGATTTCACCGCCGAAGCCGATCCGGCGTGGCGGGTTCTCCACAAGCTGAACCGTGACGTCCAGAGTTCCATCGGGGCCAGGTTTCTCGGCTTCCGACAGGGCGATTGAGCTGAACGTGCCGGTACGCCGGAAACGGGTTGCGATCTTTTCAATCTCAGCCGGAGAGAAAACAAGACCGCGCGGGAACCCCGCGATTTCCCGGATCCGGGCCTCGCGAACCGACACGCCGTCCTCAATGATCAGTTCGCCAAAACGAAGGCGTGGTCCCGGATCGATGGTCACACGCGCATCCAGAACGCGGCGCGGGTGATCAGCCGTAATTTCCTGGGCAGCCGGCGCAGCCTTGGCGTGGCCCACATCCCGCCACGCGTCGATCGTTGCGCCGACCGCATCGCGAATAGCGCTGAGCCGCGCGATCTCACCACGGCGAAAAGCCTCGGGCAGGGTGAAGGGCTCAGGCCGCGGGCGCGTATCTGCCACTCCAAATCGGAAGGGGAGACCCGCATCGATCCGGACGATCACAGTGTCGATCCGCGCAGGTGGTGCGATTAGCGGGATGGCAGTGGCTTCGCGACCATCCATAAGGATGCTGACCGACGCGCCAAAGAACCCGTTCTCATACAAGACGGCCAGGATCCGTTCGTAATCAGCGCGGCTGCCAGCGAGGATATCCTGTGCATTCTTGCTTTTCGCCGCACCAAGCCCCGCAAGGACTGAAACCTGCTGGACTTGCTCCGACACATCCTCTGTCAGATCGGTGGTGTCAAAACGAACTTCGACCGCGAAGGCCGGCGCGCAACTCAGCCCAAGTACGGACGCAATAATAGTTAGAGATCTTCGAACTGAAGGCACATGTCCACTTTCTGATGCTCAGCGTGGGGAAAACCCAGACCAGAGAGGTATCAGTGCCAGTTTAAACCCGAACCCGGCCACAAGGCCAAGTCGGTTCAAAAGATTAGACAGATTGTGGTTTGAAAACGCTCGGCGGACGCTGAGGACGAACAACCGCCCTTTTCTGCGTGGCGAACTGGATGTCTTGACACAGGCGCATGTGCAGAGCTTCGACCTCACTCTGATGACCCCGGAGGACCGCGATCGCACGTGGCTTGCCCGCAAGACGCAGATAAAGGGTTGCAGGTGCCTGCCGCTCGCTGGGGCGCTTGACGAACATGCTCTCGACACGGTCGAGCGCAATATGGCGGGCGATACGATTGCGCCCCTGCCCGTTCAGTTTCCCGATCCGGAGTTCCTGCTTCGTCATGTTGAGGGTCAACTCATTCAGAAAACCCCGGGTCCCAACAACGTAAAGGCCAAGGCCCGTTCCGGCGAATACGATCGACAAGACAGCCTTCGCGACGGCCGGATCTCCGCGCATGATCAGCGACGGGAGGAACCACTGGAAATAGGCCCCGAAAACAATAAGGATGGCAACGCATCTGATGATGACTTCCACCGCCGCTTCCCGCTTGAACCGGTCGGGGTGTTCGCTGACCGAATATCCAAATGAAGATGGGAATGACACAAGGCTCTGCCACTTGGTCATATCAATCATGCTCGTTTCAAAATGTGCGCTCATTGCTAGTACCTGAATAAAATTAGACACCCTCAATGTCGCGGTTGAAAAAGGCCAGACTTGGGCAAAATTAGATCAAATTCGGACTAGTTTCTCGGACCACACTGATTATGGATCGGCAAGGGCGTACTAAGAGCGCCCTTCCTTTCAGAGTCCTGAACGTAGCCCTCGTTTTCGTCTTTCTTTGCCAAAAATTCTGACGAGATGTCTAATAAATATTTGATATTATTAACTTAATATTCAAATCGAAACCATTGCTCGCAATTGAGTTAGTCTCAAACAAGAGCAGCTACACATGATCCGGACGTAAGAACTGCATTGTTTGAGGCATTTGTCTCATCCAAGAATTCGCCCCATTTTCGAGCGCAACGGCGCAATCACGTGGGTGACAAACGGGATGACAAGCATCCCCAGAACTATTCCGAATATGCCGTCCAGAAAGGCCGTAACCGCCCATTCTACTGCCGCCTCGGCCTGCGGCACGGAATGTCCGACGGCCACGGCAACGTCGTGGATCTCGTGGTACAACCAGCCGAACCCGAGTGTGTCCAAACCGTGAATGACAATGGATCCCCCGACCCAGAGCATCGCCGCAGTACCGACCACCGTGAGCAACGTCAGAAAGGACGGCATCATCTTCACGATCCCGCGCCCTAGGGCCCGCGTGGCTGCCAACGTGCCAGTCTCGACCATATGCAAACCGATATCGTCTGCCTTCACGATCAGGGCGACGCTTCCATAAACCGCGACAGTAATTCCTACCCCGACAGTTGCCAGCGTGGCCGCCTCCATCCAGATCGTGCTTGGAGGGATGGCGGCAAGCGCGATTGTCATGATCTCGGCCGAGAGAATGAAGTCGGTCTTGATCGCGCCCGCGGCCTTGGCCTCTTCGAGATGCGCCGGGTCATCAATCTCGGCATGCTCTTTGTCCCCGTGATGCGCGGAGGGCCAGAGCACATGCGCGATCTTCTCCGCGCCTTCAAAACAGAGATAAGCACCGCCCAGCATCAAGAGCGGCATGATCAGCCAGGGCGCAAAGGAGGACAGCAGCAATCCGGCAGGAAGCAGAAACAGCAGCTTGTTCTTGATCGAACCTTTCGCGATCCGCCAGACAATGGGCAGTTCCCGCGAAGCCTCGAACCCGTGAAGGTATTTCGGAGTGACGGCCGCATCGTCAATGACCGCCCCGGCCGCTTTCGCGCCAGCCTTGGCCGCCTGGCCAGCCACGTCATCAATCGACGCAGCCGCGACTTTTGCAATTGCTGCAACATCATCCAGAAGGGCGATAAGACCGCTCATGACCTGACCTTTCCACGCCCGCGTCAAAACAGCAAACGTACGGGCTGACTCTGTAATCTCACCTAGCCAGTGATTGCGGCATGCTGCAAGCCATTCGCGCGACGCGGATGATTTTCCAGACGGAGCGTGCCGGGGCCAGACCCTGCGCTTCTTGTTTATGTGCAATCCTGCGCATTGCCAGCGCCAATCCCGACCGATATGCATCAGGGAGCAGGCGATATCTCTGATTGAACCCGCGGCCCATATCCCAGTCAGCCCCCAGCGCTGTAGAACAGGCCCCGATCACGTGATCCAGAACACCCACTTGGCGCCATCTTTTCCATCGGAAACCGGATGACTGACGCCTCTCCAGCTCAGAACCGAGGCGCTGATCTCATCATCGGCTTTACGCTCACAGCGATACTTGGGCTGGTCATCCTCAGTGAATGGGGCGCTGGACCGATTTACGGCAATATAGCGGCTCTTCTATCTGCAGGCGCGATCGCAGCTATGGCATTGCGTGTCGGCTGGACACGCCGGATCTTCGTCGTGGTCGGCATGTTGATGTCGTCAGCGGCTATCATTCTCGATCCACAATGGCTGTCATCAGTTGGGAATGGCCTGAAGACAGCCGCCTTTATCGGGGCATTCTTCACTGCGCTTACGAGCCTGCGGCACGCCGCCGATACATCCTCCGCGATCACAACCTGCGGGCAATTTCTGGCCGAACAACCTCCGGGTCGGCGTTACGCAGCCCTTACGCTGGGCGGGAATCTGTTCGGGCTGCTCTTGAGTTACGGTGCAATCGCCCTGCTCGGCAGCCTGGCCATGAACAGCGCGAAGCAGGAAGAGAACACGGAGATTCGCGGGCACCGTGAGCGACGCATGTTGCTCGCAATTCAGCGCGGGTTCGTGGCGACCTTGCCTTGGTCTCCGCTGGCCTTTTCGATGGCAATATCTCTCTCTCTTGTGCCCGGCGCCACATGGGCCGGGGCGTTTCTGCCCTGCCTTGTGAGCGGACTGATCGTTGCCGGGATCGGGTGGAGTCTGGACACGATTTTCAAGCCGAAGCTCACACCGGGCCTGCGGGCATCGCGGGCAAAGCCAGACGGATCATGGCGAAGCCTGTCGCCCTTGGTCGGCCTTCTGCTTTTGCTGGTGATCAGTGTGGGCGGCCTGCATCTCCTCACAGGGATCCGCGCCGTGGGCGTCGTGATCGTTGTCGTGCCGATCATTGCGAGCATCTGGATCTTAATTCAGGCGACACCTGACAATCGTATCCAGGAAAGCGGAAGCAGACTGCAAAACTACATTAGCCGTGACCTCACAGGATATCGCGGCGAACTTGTCCTGCTGATGATGGCCGGCTTCATCGGGACTTTGGGCTCAACACTACTGGCACCGGTTGTCACCGCATCAGGGCTGGATCTGTCCGGCCTTCCCGCTTGGATCATCCTCGTAGCACTGATCTGGATCATCCCATTGACCGGGCAGTTCGGTATGAACCCGATCCTGTCGGTCTCCCTGATCGCACCAATCCTGCCCAACGCGGCGAGCCTCGGGCTCTCTCCCGCTAACATCGTCATGGCAATCACGGCGGGCTGGTCCCTCACCGGCGCCAGTTCCCCTTACACAGCGACAACACTGTTAATTGGCTCCTTCGGAGGGGTCAGCGCATCCCATGTCG
>JABDPP010000076.1 GCA_013042765.1 Litoreibacter sp. | reverse complement strand
GCCTCGACCCGGCCCGTCAGAATGCGCCCGATGAAGGGATCGCTGCCAAGGGTGGTGGCCAGCATCCGGAAGGGTTCGGATTGTGCCGCCACCTGCGACGGCGCGGGAACATGGCGAACGATCAGGTCGAAGAGCGCCGAGAGGTCCTTGCGCGGCCCGTCAAGCTCCATGTCGGCCCAACCGCTGCGACCGGATGCATACATCGCCGGAAAATCCAACTGTTCGTCATCCGCACCGAGATTGGCAAAGAGATCAAAGACCTCGTCCAGTGCGCGATCAGGTTCCGCATCCGGCTTGTCGACCTTGTTCAGAACGACAATGGGCCGCAGGCCCAGCGCAAGCGCCTTGGAGGTGACGAACTTCGTCTGCGGCATCGGCCCCTCGGCGGCATCCACAAGCAGCACAACCCCATCCACCATCGACAGGATACGCTCCACCTCACCACCGAAATCAGCGTGGCCGGGCGTGTCAACGATGTTGATCCGGTGCCCCTTCCATTCAACCGAGGTCGCTTTCGCAAGGATCGTGATACCGCGCTCACGCTCCAGATCGTTGCTGTCCATGGCACGTTCGGCCACGGCCTGGTTTTCGCGGAATGCGCCCGATTGCTTGAGCAGCTCATCGACCAGGGTGGTTTTTCCGTGGTCAACGTGTGCGATAATCGCGATATTGCGAAGGTCCATAAGATCAGCCTTTTGAGGGGTGTTTGCGCGCCCCGTAAAGCAAGACGAAGATAATAGCCACCCCCAACACGGCCCTGTGGCGAAAGAGACGCAGGCCGCAATCGAGTGGACTACCTTGCGAAACGGACCGCAGGTGGCAGCGCCTAGCGCAGGCGCCGGAGAATATTCAGGGAGGCGTACCCGTCCGGGATGAGGCCATATTTCTTCTGGTAGCGCCGAATTGCCTCGATGGTGAGGGGGCCGATTTTGCCATCCACCCCCTTGGTATCAAATCCCGCAGCCGTCAGGCGGCGCTGCAATTCCTTCCGTTCACCGAACTTCAGCGCCCGGTCACCCCGCGGCCACCCGCCTTGGATCTTCGGTCCGCCCTTAAGCCGGTCGGACAGGTGTCCCACCCCGATCACGTAGGCGTCCGCCGTGTTATAGCGCTCAATCACCTCGAAATTCTTGAACACCATGAAAGCAGCGCCCTGAGCACCCGCTGGCACCAGAATGGAGGCCGGTCCGTAATTTCGTACTGGGGCACCGTTCATTCCAACAACACCCAGACCGCCCCAACTCCGTGGGGACTTCTGGATCTTTCTATTGGCCAGCGTGTAGTCGAAACCGCTCGGGAGTCGTACTTCAACGCCCCAAGGCTGCCCCTTTACCCAGCCAAATTTTGCCAGATAGGCTGCCGTGGAGGCCAGCGCATCAGTTGGATCATCAGACCAGATATCGCGTTTTCCGTCGCCAGTGAAATCAACAGCATAGGCGAGGTAGGATGTCGGGATGAACTGGGTATGTCCCATTGCACCGGCCCAACTTCCGGTCATGCTTCGCGGGTCCACATCGCCCGCCTGAATGATCTTTAGCGCGGCGATCAGTTGCTGTTCAAAGAACCTGCCGCGCCGCCCATCAAAGGCCAGCGTTGCCAGTGACCCGATCAGGTCGCGGTTTCCACGATAGGTGCCATAGGCACTCTCCAGCCCCCAGACGGCCGCGATCACTTCCTTCTCAACACCGTAGCGCGCCTCAATCTTGTTGAGCGTGCGCCGATGCGTCCGCAAGGCTTCCTTACCGTTGCTGACGCGGGTCTCGCTGGCGGCACTGTCCAGATACTCCCAAAGGGTCTTCGTGAACTCGCTCTGGTTGCGATCCTTCTCGATCACGTCAGGGGCATAGCGCACGCCCTGAAACGCACGATCATAGGTTCTGCTGGTGATCCCTCGGGAGAGCGCGCGGCTTCGAAACGCCCCAATCCAGGCCTGAAATCGGGCGTTTCCTCCGGCCGTCGCCTGGACAACTGGAAATATGGGGGCGACATCGCGCAACACAGGGCGCGGCGATACTTCCAGCGCCGAACTCGCAACCGGGAAACCGGTGAGAAAACAAATACACAGTACCCTGAAATAATACCGCATTGGAACAGCCCTGCTCGTGCCTGTTTTTTCGCAGAATGATACTCTGAAAAGACCTTTGCAGGAAGCCCCACAAGTGGAAACCCGCCTATCCGCGCCGACGCGAGGCTTTCTTTTTCAGTTTCGAGCCCTTGGCGCGATGCCGCTTGAGCTTTCGGCCGCGCCCTTGTGATCGTTTCGCGCCGCCCGAGGCCTGCGGGAGGCCCTTGCCCTCGATCTCCAGCAACTCGAGCATCAGGCCACCGGTGACCGGGGTCGCTTCAGCCAGCCGCACAAGTACACGTTGGCCAAGTCCGATAGTGAGCCCGGACCTGTCGCCCGTCAGGGTCTGCGCATCCCGGTCGTGATGGAAATACTCCCGCCCGATAGAACTGATCGGAACGAGACCATCCGCACCGCTTTCATCGAGCTTCACAAAAAGCCCGAACCGGGCAATGCCCGAGACCCTGCCTTCCATCTCGGTGCCCACCCGGTCAGCCAGGTAGGCCGCCAGATACCGGTCCGTCGTGTCACGCTCCGCCAGCATCGAGCGGCGTTCCGTCATCGATATGAGCTCTCCGGTCTCTTTCAGCGCATCCACATCCTTGGGATCCAGCCCATCGTCTCCCCAGCCATGCGCGGCAATCAGGGCGCGGTGCACGACGAGGTCAGAATAGCGCCGGATCGGAGATGTGAAATGCGCGTAATTTTGCAGAGCGAGACCGAAATGACCAAAGTTTTCAGGCGCATAGTAGGCCTGGGTCATGGAGCGCAAGGTCGAAATATTGAGAAGCTCCGAATGCTCGGACTCCGCAGCCTGGGCCAGCAGCCGGTTGAGGTGGCTGGTGCTCAAAACCTGCCCTTTGGCCAGGTTGAAGCCACTGGCTTGCGCGATCTCCCGCAGGGCTTCAAGCTTCTCGGGGGAAGGCTCTTCATGCACCCGGAACAACAGCGGCATGCGCTTCTTTTTCAACTCTTCCGCGGCCGATACATTTGCGAGGATCATAAACTCCTCGATCAGCTTGTGCGCATCCAGCCGGTCGCGAAACGCCACGGAGCGCACCTTGCCCGTCTCATCCAAAACGATCCGTCGCTCCGGAAGCTCAAGATTGAGCGGATCGCGACGTTCCCGGGCGCGCAGAGCCGCCCGAAACGCGGCATAGAGAGGCTTGATCACCTCATCGATGAGCGGGGCGATTTTCTCATTCGGATTACCGTCGTAGCCGTCCTGCACCTCCTGATAGTTCAGAGACGCATGCGAGCGCATCAAGCCGCGCGTAAACCGGTGTGATTTCTTCTCACCGGCCGCATCAAGCACCATGCGCACAGCCAGACAGGGCCGTTCAACGCCCTCGTGAAGCGAACAGAGATCACCTGACAGAACGTCGGGCAGCATCGGCACGACCCGGTCCGGGAAATAGGTTGAATTCCCCCGTTTGCGGGCTTCGGTGTCCAGCGGCGTTCCCGGGCGCACGTAATGGGCCACATCGGCAATCGCGACCCAGACCACGTGACCGCCCGGGTTCTCAGGATCATCGTCGGCCCGCGCAAAACAAGCGTCATCATGATCTCGTGCGTCCGACGGATCGATGGTGACAAGGGGCACATCCCGGAGATCTTCCCGATCGCCGAGGGACACGGGCTCGGCCATTTCCGCCTGCTCGAGCACTTCCGAAGGGAATTCATCCGGTATCCCATGCTGGTGGATCGCGATCAGGGAAACGGAGCGGGGCGCAGATGGATCGCCCAGACGTGCGGTGATGCGGGCTTGCGGCAGGCCCATACGTGCCCGCGGACCAGTTTGCTCTGCTTCGACAAGTTCACCGTCACGCGCGCCCGATACGGCACCGGGTGGCACGCGCCACTCCTTATCCGAACCCTTGTCGATCGGTGTGACCCGGCCGCCCTCGGCCGATTTCTTGAACACACCCAGGATTTTCGTGGGCCCAAGGCCAATCCGGCGGATCAAACGCGCCTCGTAGGCGTGGTCTTCGCCGCCGATCTTCGTCAGACGCCCAAGAATCCGGTCGCCCTCGGCAAGCGCAACATCGCTCGCCTTCGGGATATAGAGGATCGCAGGTTTATCCTCCGTGCTCTCCCAGTCGACCGGCTCAAGAAAGAGGTCCCCGTCACTGTCTGCACCGCTGACCCGCAAGACACTTACGGGCGGCAGATTGCTGGGGTCGCGATAGGTTTTCTTTCGCTTCGACAGATGCCCTTCGGCCTCGAGCTCCTTGAGGATCCGCTTGAGGTCAATCCGGGCCGCGCCCTTGATGCCAAACGCCTTGGCAATATCGCGCTTGGAAGTCTGGGTCGGGTTCTCTGAGATCCACGCCAGCACTTCCTCTTTTGTCGGGAGCTTTTTCATGCGCCCCGACTAGCACGCACAAGCCACGGCGTCACTCAAGATCGGCGGCCCTGTCGACATCTCTCAATTGGGAGATGAAGCCGAACCGCGCGCCGCCTGTTGTCGCGATCGTATCGCGCAACGCGTGTTCACTTGACCAGCGCACACCAGAAAACAGACGCGACGGCACAGCGGAAATGCGTTTCGCACCGATCAGCCAATAGCCGCCATCGGGTGCCGGACCAAAGATAAATTCGTGGTGCCCCAGACCGCAAAAGGCGGCGGCGATGTGCTGGCGCCGGATTCCCGGAATATCCGCTCCGACGATACAAACCGGCCCCGGCGGCATGTGCCGGAATATGCACCCCATCCGATCCCCAAGATCACCTGCACCCTGAGGCCAGCGTGCGAGATGTTGCGGCCAGACCCGGCTTGTCAGACCCGCGGCATCTGGAGACACCGCCAGAACGGTCTCCCACCTGGGGTCCGCGACCTCTCTCAGCAAGGCAAGCGCCTGACGCCGAAACCACCAGGCGGCGGGAACCATCCCGACGTCACGCCCCAACCGAGTTTTCACCCGCCCGGGCCGGGGCTCCTTGAGCATGACAACGAGACGTGGCCGCATGTCAGGCAAAATACTCCCGCAGGATCCGACCATAAATGGCCTTGAGTCTGCGGATCTGCTCAATCTCCACACGCTCATCAACCTGGTGCATCGTCTTGCCGACAAGACCGAATTCCACCACCGGGCAATGGTTCTTGACGAACCGCGCATCGGATGTTCCTCCCGATGTCGATAGCGCAGGCGTCAGCCCGGTCTCGGCCGTTACCGCCCGCGCCACCAAGTCTGACAGGGCACCGGGAGGCGTCAGGAAACTTTCCCCTGAGACCTGCGTGGTTATGTCGACGGCGGCCCCACTCTCGGCCGTGATCTCGTCCGCTTCTGACCGGAGCCATGCAATCAGCTTCTCCGAACTATGCGCATCGTTGAACCGGATATTGACCGTTGAACGGCACTCCGCAGGGATCACATTGTTGGCCGGATTACCGGTGTCGATTGTTGTCACAGCAAGCGTCGATGCGTCGAAATGTTCGGTTCCATTGTCCAGTTCATGCGAGGCCAGCCGGTCCATCAGACGCGCCATCACGGGAACCGGATTCAACGCCCGATGCGGATAGGCAGAATGTCCCTGCTCGCCCTTCACCGTGAAATAGGCTGTCATCGAGCCGCGCCGCCCGATCTTCATCATATCACCAAGCTCATCGGGGCAGGTGGGCTCCCCCACGAGGCAAACTGACAGGGCCTCGCCGGTCTCCTCCATCCAGTCCAGCAATGCGACAGTTCCGTCCTTCGCATCGCCCTCCTCATCGCCAGTGATAGCCAGAACGATTGCGCCATCGGGCGGCGTGTGCTGCACGAACTCAATGGCCGCCGCGGCAAAGGCCGCGACCCCGGACTTCATATCGGTTGCTCCGCGCCCATAGAGCCACCCATCTCTTTCTTCGGC
>JABDPP010000061.1 GCA_013042765.1 Litoreibacter sp. | reverse complement strand
ACTCCACCGAGGGCGCGGGCTTCATCGGGATCGCCGTGGCGTTGATGGGCCGCAACCACCCGTTCGGGGTCTTCCTCGCGGCGATCCTTTTTGGGTTCCTCTACCAGGGCGGGGCCGAGCTCGCGCTCTGGACCAACATTCCCCGCGAACTGATCGTGGTGATCCAGGCGCTGGTGATCCTGTTTACCGGCGCGCTCGACGGTATGGTACGCGCGCCGGTGGAACGCGTCTTCCTGTCCTTGCGGCGCCAGGGGTAGACCATGGATTTTCTCACCGTCCTGCAGATCCTCGACTCAACGCTCCGATTGGCAACGCCGCTGCTGTTCGCCTGCCTTGCGGGCCTGTTTTCCGAACGCGGCGGCATTTTCGACATCGGACTTGAGGGCAAGATGCTTGCCGCGGCCTTCTTTTCAGCGGCCACGGCCGCGGCGACCGGTTCGGTCTGGCTGGGGCTTCTGGCCGGGATTTCCGCCTCAATGGTGCTGTCAGGCCTGCATGGGCTCGCCTCGATCACCTTCCGCGGCAACCAGCTGATCTCCGGCGTTGCGATCAACTTTCTTGCGGCGGGCATCACCGTGCTGGTCGGACAGAGTTGGTTCCGGCTGGGCGGACGCACGCCCTCGCTGATGGGAGAAGGCCGGTTCGAACCTGTGACCCTGCCCTTCGCCGAGGCGCTCTCCGGCGTGCCGATCTTCGGGCCGATCTATGCCGAACTGATCTCCGGCCACACCATCCTTGTCTATGTGGCGCTGCTGTGCGTGCCGCTGAGCTGGTATGTGCTGTTTCGCACCCGCTTCGGCCTGCGCCTGCGCGCGGTGGGCGAGAACCCGGCCGCGGTGGACACAGCCGGCGTGTCGGTGGTGGCGCTGCGCTACGCCGCGGTGATGATCTGCGGCGTGCTGTGCGGGCTGGCGGGTGCTTATCTTGCCACCGGGCTCGCGGCCGGTTTCGTCAAGGATATGTCGGCAGGGCGTGGCTTCATCGCACTGGCCGCGCTGATCTTCGCGAAATGGCGGCCATGGTATGCACTCTACGCGACACTTCTCTTCGGCTTTCTCGAAGCAATCTCGAACCGCTATCAGAATATCGAGCTTCTGGGTCTGACCCTGCCGGTGCAATTCATGCAGGCGCTTCCTTATATCCTGACCGTGGTGATCCTCGCGGGCTTCGTGGGCAAGGCGATACCGCCTAGGGCCGGTGGACAGCCCTATGTAAAAGAGCAATAATTCCACAACTGGCCTTATCTAATTGATTTGATCGGTCCAGAACATCAGCGCTAAAGAGACTTCATGCAAATCTACTTGCCAATCGCCGAAGTTTCCGTGAACGCCTTCCTCTTGTTGGGCCTGGGAGGACTGGTTGGAATCTTGTCCGGTATGTTCGGTGTCGGCGGCGGTTTCCTGATGACGCCACTCCTGTTTTTCATCGGCATTCCACCGGCTGTGGCCGTGGCCACCGAGGCCAACCAGATCGTGGCCTCGTCCTTTTCCGGCGTGCTGGCGCATCTCAAACGAAAGACCGTGGACCTAAAGATGGGAACGGTGCTCCTCATAGGAGGGCTCGCGGGGGCCGCGCTGGGTGTTCAGGTCTTCACGATGCTGCGCGAGATGGGGCAGGTCGATCTGCTGGTCAAGCTTTGCTACGTGGTCTTTCTGGGTGTCATCGGCGGGTTGATGTTCTTCGAATCCCTGCGCGCCATTCGTCGTGCCAAGGCACCGACTAAACCGATCGTCCGCAAGCATCGCGGCTGGATCCACGCGATGCCGTTCAAGATGAAGTTCCGCACCTCGGGGCTCTACATCTCGGTAATCCCGCCGCTGGTTGTCGGCGTTGCGGTCGGCATTCTCGCGGCGATCATGGGCGTGGGTGGCGGGTTCATCATGGTTCCCGCGATGATTTATCTGCTCGGCATGCCGACAAAAGTCGTGGTGGGCACATCGCTTTTTCAGATCATCTTCGTGACCGGCTTTGCCACGCTTCTGCATGCCACGACGAACTACACGGTGGACATGGCGCTCGCGGTGCTGCTGCTGGTCGGCGGCGTCGTCGGCGCACAGATCGGGACGCGGATTGGCCTGAAGCTTAAGGCTGAGCAACTGCGTATCCTGCTCTCGATCATGGTTCTGGTGGTGTGCGGCAAGCTGGCGCTCGACCTACTGCTGCAACCCGGTGAACTCTATTCAGTTGGCACGGGGACAGGCCATTGATCCGGTTGATGCTCGCTCTGATGACCCTCACCTTTGCAGGGCTTGCCAACGCGGAAGAGGTCGTCGCGGACCTGTCGCGTGATGAGGTGGCCATCACCGCGAATTTCGATGGCTCTGACATCCTGATCTACGGTGCCGTGAAGCGTGAGGAACCGCCTGTGGGGGATGCCCCGCTCGGGGTCATCATTACCGTCTCCGGGCCAAACCAGCCGATCACCGTCCGCAAGAAGGACAAGCGCTACGGGATCTGGGTGAATACCGAGGCTGTCGAGGTCGATTCCGCTCCGAGCTTCTATTCCATTGCCGCATCTGGCAAACTGACCGAGATCCTCGACGCCACGGAAGACCTGCGCCACAAGATCTCGATCCCGCGCGCGATCAGGTCCGTGGGTGCACCATCAGATGTGCAGGACGCGCCAAGGTTCACGGATGCGCTGATCCGGATCCGCGAGGCAGACGATCTCTATCAACGCCGCGACGACAGCGTCCAGCTGTTCGACGAAACACTTTTTTCGACCACGGTGGACCTGCCCGCCAACCTTGTTGAGGGGCCCTACGAGACCCTCATTTATCTGGTGCGCAACGGCAAAGTGGTGGATCGGCACGCAGCCTCGATCAATGTCAACAAGGTCGGGCTGGAGCGCTGGATCTATGATCTCGCACATGACAAGCCCCTGATCTACGGCATCCTCTCGCTCGTCATCGCAATCAGTGCGGGCTGGGTCGCCTCCGCGGTGTTCCGCTACATCAGGTTCTGATCTTCCGGCTCTGGCACGGCTGCCAGCTCGAGCGGCACCGGTTTCGCCTTGAGGTCATCCGTGCCGAGCGGGGCCGTCGGGCGGGCCAACCGGTTGCGCGTCACCCAGATCAGACGGTTCTGCGCCCGCGTGATAGCCACATAGGCGAGCCGTTTCCAGAGCGGCGTTCCCGCCTCCTCCCGCCCCGACCGCGCGGCGGCGTAGAGATCCGGGGCGAAGACCTGCACGGTCTCCCATTGCGACCCTTGCGCCTTGTGGATTGTGACCGCCGCTCCATGCAGGAAAGCTGCCCCCATGCGCGCGGCGAACGGAATAAATGGCTCCTCCTCATCAGGCGCTTCGATCTTGATGATGGACGCCGCGGAAACCTGCGGATCCTCAGCTCCGATCACGTGGAGCCGTGAGAAACCGGGCTTCTTGCCGGGGCCCAGATAGACCACCTGCGCGCCCTTGATCAGGCCGCGCGCTTCCAGATCGATGCGCTTCTTGCGATGCTTGAGCGGCAGCTCGATGCCGTCGCAGATCAGCGGCTCTCCGGGGAGAAGATCGTCCACGGTCGCGCCATGCGCCGCACGCCAAGCCTGTATCAGCCGGATCCGCGTGACATTGCGCCAGACGAGAACGGGCGAGCGGGCCATCAGGTTTGCCTCGACCCGTCCGGAATAAACGATGCGATCGTCACGACTTGCAGCCTGCTCAACCAGCCGCTCAAACCCCTCGAAGCTGAGCCCCGGATCTGACAGGGCATGGGCGAGGTCTAGAATGGGGTTGTCCTGCGTCTGGCGGTGCACGCGCGACAATTCCAGCTTGCGGCCATCCTTCAGCTTGTCGAAAACCATCTCACCAGACTGGCCGACGGGGGCCAGCTGGGCGGGATCGCCGAACATTACGAGGGTGGGGAAAATCTCGCGCAGATCTTCGTATTGCTTTTCGTCGAGCATCGAGGATTCGTCGATGAACCCGATATCGAGCGGATCCTCGCGGCGCTTCCAACCCTGAATGAAATCGGAGCCTTTCAACCCGGCCGCAGCCAGTGCGCCGGGAATGGATTTATGGGCCTCGAAGAACAGCCGCGCCCGTTCCAACGCCTGATCGGTCAGGCCTTCGATCTCGGGCTTGCTGCCCTGCCCGGCCAGCCATTCCGCGATTTTCTCGTATTCGGGATCATAAACCGGCGTGTAGAGGATGCGGTGGATCGTGGTCGCCGGAACGCCGCCTGTGCGCAGGACGGATGACGCTTTGTTGGTCGGCGCAAGAACGGCAACGGTGCGGCGGTCCTTGCGCGGTTTGCCGTCGTAATCGCCCGAAATCAGATCGACACCGGCGGCCTCCACCGCTTCGACCATCTGGGCCAGAAGCAGGGTTTTTCCGGAGCCCGCCTTGCCGACAATCGCCATGACCTGGCTGCGTTCTTCTTTCAGAGGAAGCGTCTCGCCTTCGATCAGATCGACGCCAGCGCGCGCCATCATATCGGCGATAGCGTCATAGGCTTCGGCCTGATCGTCAGAAAGTGTAAGGGCCTGCCCGGACATGGGCAGACCCTACGCGGTTTGAAAATCTCAGGCCAGTGCGAAAGCGCGGGTTCCGGCGCCGTCGGTGATGCCGAAAGACGCGTTGAACCAGAGCCGCGACTGGGCCTTTGTGACCTTGGCTCGGCCCTGAACACGGGGGCGCGCGCTTTCAATGAATTCCCACAATCCGATACCGATCTCAGCCTCACCTTCCCCCTTGCGGCCGATCACGTCCGGATTGACCCCGAGCATCCGGTAGATCCGCTCCATTCGCGGGTCGAACACGCCGACGAAGTGCGAGAGGGAGAAGTTCTGCATTACCTCGCCGGCCCCCAAAACGAGCGCGGCAGTCACGCGGCGATCGGCGTCCGGCGCGAGACAGAACCGCGTGCATTCCCAGATCAGCGGGCTTTCGATGCGTACACCGTCGGTAAGATGCAGAAAGTGATCGTTGACCATGGTCTGCCCAGTTGTCGGCAGGAACCGCATCGAGCCGCCATGGCGCCCGCTGGCCGTCTCCCAGATCACGTAGAGCGGGTTCAGCGCGTCATACTCGTCGCGCTCCCACCCCTGCGCATCGACCGCAACCTTCCAGCCCAGCCGCGTGTGGAACTGCTCGGCCCGGTCGCGGAACATGCTGTCCTGCAGGCGTGGGAATTTCTCAAGATCATTGCCATAAACATACCGCAACATGGGCGTGTCCTCCTCCATCTGTGATGGGGGAAGGCTAGGAAGTCGGGGTTTTCAATCTGTTGGGCGGGCGCGCGGCGTCTTCAGATACCGTTAAGCATTCCGCAAAGCGTCTTGAATTCAGGGATCTAGACGACGATAAGCCCTACGGCGAGGGCCCGCGCGACGGCATGGGTCGTGTTCATCGCACCGAGCTTGTGGCGCGCGGCCTCGATATAAACTCGCAGCGTATGCTCGGAGATATTCATCTCGTCAGCAGCCTGGGCGCGGCTGCGTCCCTTGGCCAGAAGCGTCATCGCGCTCAACTCCCGCGGCGAGAGCGCCGGGTGGTTGACCGAAAAGACGCCCTCCTCCATCGCAAGCGCTCGTTGGTTGAACCCATGCGCCACGAGGATCAGATCCCGCTGATTGTCGGCAACGAACTGCTCCCAGACCTCGTCCGAACAGGTGTGGTTGACCGTGAACAGGGCGAACTGGCCATTTGGCCCGCGCATCGGGATCGTAAATCCCTGCGTTCCGACCCCGTATTCGACGGCTTCTTTCATGAAGGCCCGCGCCGGCTTGCCAGACCAGTCGAGATGTTTCCAGTTCACCGGGTTGAAGCGCTGGAAACAGCCATGGATCACCGGGTCGATATGGAGTTAGTCCTTCTCAAGATAGCGGTCGACCCAGTCGGTGCCATAGGTACCGCAACCAAACCGTTCTCCAACGCTGTTTACCCAGTGATAGACGACGTGGTTGACGTCGTAATGTTCACGAAGCCGCTCCGTGATCCGCTGCAGTTCTTCCAACGCCTTTGCCTGCGTCAGATGGTCTTGCATGTCCTCGAGCTTGCTCACCGTCACCTGCCACTTGATGTGTCCGGTACCCCGCAAGTTCCAGGTCTGAATTCGCCGCAGTTATGGTCGCATCCAGACGATCGGCGAGCAGGTCCATCTTATTGCGCGCCGAGAACTTCTTAAGGTCCATTAAAACATCAATAATCCAATCGTTAGTCATGCCAAGCTTGCTCCAGCAATAGTTAATCAAACGTTAACAACCAGAGTACCATGGGCCGGACGGTCCGGATATTCGCTGTTTTCCCCTCCCCAGAAATAGCGAGGTCCGGGCGTGTAGCGTGTTGATCTTCCGGCCCACACGCTCACTTTGAAGCTGCCGAGGCAAAAAGAAGGGCCGCAACCGGGCATGGTTGCGGCCCCTGTTTCTCTTGAAGGTCTTAAGGTTGTTCAGCTCTGGCGGCTGGCCTCCAGCGTATCCTCAAAGGTGGACAGACCCGTGCGCGGTGCGCTTACCAGCACGGCCATGTTGCCGGGCTTGTGCTCGTTTCTGAGCATCTTCGTGTGCGCCGCCGGAATTTCCTTCCACGGGAACACCTCGGACATGCAAGGGTCAAGACGCCGCTCCACCATCAGCTGGTTGGCCGCACTCGCCTGTTTGAGATGGGCAAAGTGAGAGCCCTGAATGCGCTTTTGGTGCATCCAGACATAGCGGGCATCCATCGTCAGGTTGTAGCCCGTGGTACCAGCGCAGATCACGACCATGCCGCCCTTCTTGCACACGAATGTGGAGACCGGGAAAGTCGCCTCGCCGGGGTGCTCGAACACCATGTCGACATTGTTGCCCTTACCAGTGATGTCCCAGATCGCCTTGCCGAACTTACGGACCTCACCGAACCATTCCTTGTATTCGTCGGTGTTCACCGTGGGCAGCTGGCCCCAGCAGTTGAAATCCTTGCGGTTGATCACGCCCTTGGCGCCAAGGCCCATCACGAAATCACGCTTGTCCTCTTCGGAAATCACGCCGATCGCATTGGCCCCCGCCGTATTGGCAAGTTGGATGGCGAAGGAGCCCAGCCCGCCCGAGGCGCCCCAGATCAGGACGTTCTGACCGGGTTTCAGCTCATGGGGATGATGCCCAAAGAGCATCCGGTAGGCCGTTGCCAACGTCAGGGTATAGCAGGCGCTCTCCTCCCAGCTGAGATGCCGGGGGCGTGGCATCAGCTGTTGCGACTGGACACGGGTGAACTGCGCGAAAGATCCATCCGGCGTCTCGTAGCCCCAGATCCGCTGCGTGGGGGAGAACATCGGGTCGCCCCCGTTGCACTCCTCGTCGTCGCCATCATCCTGGTTGCAGTGGATAACCACCTCATCCCCGACCTTCCAGCGGGTGACCTTTTCGCCGACAGCCCAGACGATGCCCGACGCATCGGAGCCCGCGATATGATAGGGCGCCTTATGCACGTCAAAGGGACTGATCGGAACGCCAAGTCCGGCCCAGACGCCGTTGTAGTTAACGCCCGCAGCCATCACCAGAACCAACACCTCATGGCTGTCGATCTCCGGAACATCGACGACTTCCGTCTGGAAACTGTCTTCCGGCTCGCCGTGGCGTTCCCGCCGGATCGCCCAGGCGTACATCTGTTTAGGCACATAGCCCATCGGAGGGACTTCACCGATCTCGTAGAGGTCTTTCTGCGGTGCGTCGTAATCCATGATGTTGTCCTGCGTGTCGAGGGCCATAGCGCGCTCCTTCCGATTTTGATCATGCCGCGTCGCAGAATCAATTTCTGCGCTGCGTATACAATCGTTATGGATCGCCGCGAAAGATTACAACATTAATTTTACGGTTTTTGTAATTTTATGTCGCTCATATACTGTTGGATTGAAGCTGCGTAGAACCCGATCAACTCCGGATAGCGATCCGTCACCGCAATCTCTTCACCATCACGGTCCACCACCCCCCGCGCTTCAAGCATCCGCAGCCCTTCGGCCACGGCATTCTCAGGTCCGGCCCCGGGCAGGCAGACGGAAACCCCGGGCGAGATTTGTTGGAGAAGGCTCTCGAACTGCTGCTGCAAATCCCCGCGGGTGATCCGGTGCCCGGCCTGTTCGAGCACGTAACACACAAGCGGCACCGGCAGGATTGGAACCGCCTGCCCAACCTCGTCCATCAGCCGCGCGGCAAGGCTGTCAGGTCGGCAATTGCCGTCCTCATCGAGGC
>JABDPP010000059.1 GCA_013042765.1 Litoreibacter sp. | reverse complement strand
CCCTCGATGGCCTGGCGCGTGGTGAATGCCGGGAAAGCCTTTGATCATGCCGTCGCGAGGGGCGCGACCCCGTATACAGGTACCAACAAGACAATGGAGGTTCCTGCGATCATGGGCATCGGTGGGTCGTTGATCTACTTCATCGACCAGTATTACGAGAACAACCCCTATAATGCCGAGTTTAACTGGATCGACACGGCCCATCCCGAAGGTATCGGGCTCTACTACATCGATCACCTGACCCATAACGTACACAAGGGAAACATGGACACCTGGTTCCGGTTCTACGGGAATCTGTTCAATTTCCGTGAGATTCGCTTCTTCGACATCCAGGGCAAACACACCGGGCTCTATTCACGGGCACTGACCTCGCCTTGCGGGCGGATCCGGATCCCGATCAACGAGGACAGGGGCTCCGAAGGCCAGATCGTCGAATACCTGAAGCGCTACAATGGGGAGGGGATCCAGCATATCGCCGTCGGTGCGAAGGATATCTACGCCGCCACCGACGCGATTGCTGATCTCGGAACGCGCTTCATGCCAAAACCGCCGGAGACGTATTACGCCTTGAGTAAGGCCCGCGTCGCAGGTCACGAGGAGCCGCTCGAGCGGATGAAAAGACACGGCATCCTGATCGATGGCGAAGGCGTGGTTGACGGTGGAGAGACACGGATCCTGTTGCAGATTTTCTCGAAAACCGTGATCGGGCCGATCTTTTTCGAGTTCATCCAGCGCAAAGGCGATGACGGCTTTGGGGAAGGCAATTTCCAGGCGCTGTTTGAAAGCATCGAGGCTGACCAGATCGCAAGGGGTGTTCTGACGGCAAGCTGAGCCGCTGGCATGTCGATGTCAGGTCAGCAATTTCTCCATCTGGAAATTCTCGATCTCGCGCCCGTTGGACATGACGGTCTGTGCTTTCACAACCTCCCAGCCATATCTGGCAAGGAACGACCGGGCGAGATGGCTTGCATTGGTGGTGAGCTTTTCCAGCTTCTGCTCCCGCGCCCATTCCTCCAGCGCCTCGTAGAGCCGATCAGATACCCGGGTGCCCATCGTGTTGGGAAACACGAAAGCAAGGTCCAGAAAACCGCTCTCCTTGAGGCTCATGAAGCCAACGATCCGGCCTTCCATTTCTGCAACCAGCGTGTGCTGTGAGCCTAGCCGGCGGCACCAGTTTTCGGGCTGGACGCTTGAGCCCGCCCAAGCTTCGCGTTGGCGCAACGAATAATGCTCTGCCGTGCCCTTGCGAACCGAAGTGAAGAAAATGTCGTAGGTGGCCTTTGCATCCCGGTCGCAAAACCGGCGCAATTTCACGTGACTCGGGCGCGAACCCGATACGCGTCCCGATCCCAAAGGCGTTCCTCCATGATTTTGTGCAGCGTGGAGGCCGCACGGATAATGTCGTTCGAGTTTGTATAAAGGGGCGTAATTCCAAAGCGCAAGATGTCGGGGGCGCGAAAATCACCAATGACACCTTTCGAGATCAGCGCCTGCATGATCGCATAGCCCTCCGGATGGGAAAAAGCGACCTGGCTGCCTCTCGTGGCCGGATCGCGGGGGGAGACAACCGTCAGCTCGGGGCATTTCTCCTCAACAAGTGCAATGAAAAGCTCCGACAGCTCGATCGACCGGGCGCGCACCGCGTCCATATCGACAAGGTCCCAAATGTCCAAAGCCGCCTCGAGTGCGGCCATCTGGATCACCGGGGGCGTGCCCACGCGCATCCGCTCGATGCCCGCGCCGGGCCGGTAATCAGGATCAAAGGCAAAGGGCTGTTCATGGCCGAGCCAGCCAGACAGGGCAGGGCGCACTTGCGTGGCGTGCTTGGGGTGCACGTAAATGAAGGCCGGGCCGCCAGGGCCGGAATTTAGAAACTTGTAGCTGCAGCCCACGGCAAAATCTGCGTCGCAGCCTGCCAGATCCACCGGCACGGCGCCTGCGGAATGGGCAAGATCCCAGATCACCAGCGCACCGGCCGCATGCGCGGCCCGGGTCAGGGCTTCCATGTCATGCATTCGTCCGGTCCGGTAATCGACTTGGGTGAGCATCAGGACTGCCACATCGCTGTCGAGATGCGCGGCGACCTCCTCCGGTGCCGGGGCTTTCAACTCTAGGCCGCGATCGAGCGTCCGGATCAATCCATCCGCCATGTAGAGATCTGAGGGGAAATTGCCGCTGTCAGACAGGATAACCTTGCGTCCGGGGTTCAGCTCCAACGCACTCGCCAGCGCCTGATAGACCTTGATCGATAGTGTGTCGCCCATCACCACCGATCCCGAGGGGGCACCGATCAGGCGCGCGATACGGTCTCCGACACGCGCGGGCTGGTCCATCCATCCGGCCTTGTTCCAACCGGTAATCAGCATCTCGCCCCATTGATCGCGCAGCATCGCATCGACCCGCTCCTGCGCGGCGATGGGAAGTGGTCCCAGCGAATTGCCATCGAGATAGGTCACGCCCTCGGGCAAATGGAACATGGCGCGCGTTCTTTCAAAGATATCCATCACTTTCCCCAAAATATCCCCGCCGGAGGCAAAGGGTGGCCACTTCAGACCTGACCGCCGGCAATCTCGATTGTTTGACCGTTCACGCTCTGCGATCCCGGCCCGCAGAGCCAGCGCGCCGCTGCGCCGATTTCTTCCGGGGCGATCAGGCGCTGGTGGCGGTTGGCGTTGATCATGATATCCATCGCCTCCGCCTCGCTGATCCCCGCCCGTGCCGAGATCGAGTCGACATTCTGGCTCACGATATCGGTGTCCACGTATCCCGGGCAGAGCGCGTTGAACGTGTAGGGCTTGCCCATGAAATCCTCGCTCAGGGCCCGGATCAGGCCCACCATCCCGTGTTTGGAGGCGGTATAGGCCGCGCCGCCTTTCAACCCGCGTACGCCTGCGATCGAGGCCACGGCAATCACCCGGCCCCAGTCGGTGCTCAACATGCCGGGCAGGCAGGCCTGGATGGTCAGGTACGCCCCGTCGAGATTGGTGCGCATGATCCTCTGCCAGAAGGCCAGATCGGTCTTGGCTAGGCTGCGGCCCTCCGCGATCCCGGCATTGGCGACGCAGATCTGCACCGGCCCGCAGGCGGTGATCGCCTCTTGTACACCATTGTGTACGGAATCGGCATCGGTGACATCCATCCCGATCGGGTGCAGCGCAGGGTGCGTTGCGGCGATTTGTTCCAGAAGCGAAACCCGGCGTCCGGTGATCGTAACCTGAGCCCCGGCCTCGGCCAGCGCCTGCGAGATCGCAAGCCCGATTCCCGTGCCGCCGCCCGTCACCAAGGCGTGTTTGCCCTTTATTTCCATGGTTTTTCCCTGTTTTCCGTCCTCTTTGACATATGCCGACTGGACGAACGCGTCCAGCGCATCATTTTAGCGCTAAGGCCATCTGAAACACGGCATGGTCAAATCCGGGCCACCTGCCTTGAGATTCCGTCTCGGCAGGTGTTAAGAGCCTGCATCCGCGCGCGCGACGCGCTGAAACATAACACGAGGGACCCATAATGAAGATCGGGGCGCCGAAAGAAATTTTTGAGGGAGAAGCCCGCGTTGCGATGACGCCGGACTCCGCGATCCAGTTGCAGAAACTCGGCTACGAGTGCGTGATCGAAACCAAGGCCGGCCTCGCAGCCGGGTTCAGCGATGCCGCTTACAAGGAGGCCGGCGTAGAGGTCGTCAAGACCGCCGCCGCGCTCTGGAAAGCCGCGGATATCGTTGCCAAGGTGCGTCCGCCCTCGATGGACGAGGCCAAGCGGATGCGCGCGGGGCAGACGCTGATCTCCTTCTTCAATCCGGCAGCCAATGATGAGCTGATGGCAGCCGCGGCCAAGAAGGGCACGAATGTGCTGGCCATGGAAATGGTTCCGCGCATCAGCCGCGCCCAGAAGATGGACGCGCTCTCCTCGATGGCCAATATCGCGGGTTACCGAGCGGTGATCGAAGCCGGTAACAATTTTGGTCGCTTCTTCACCGGTCAGGTGACGGCTGCAGGTAAAGTTCCGCCGGCCAAGGTGCTGGTGGTTGGCGCCGGTGTTGCCGGTCTGGCGGCCATCGGAACGGCGACCTCGCTGGGTGCGATCACCTACGCGTTCGACGTGCGGCCGGAAGTGGCCGAGCAGATTGAATCCATGGGCGCCGAATTCGTCTTCCTCGAGTTTGAGGAAACCGGTCAGGACAGTGCGGCCACTGGCGGCTACGCTGCCCCGTCTTCGCCCGAGTTCCGCGAAAAGCAACTCGAAAAATTCCGCGAGATGGCGCCCGAGATCGATATCGTCATCTGTACCGCTCTGATCCCGAACCGCGAAGCGCCGGAACTGTGGACGGAAGACATGGTCAAGGCGATGAAACCGGGTTCGGTCATTATTGACCTCGCGGCCGAAAAGGGGGGCAACTGCAAGCTGACCGTGATGGACGAGAAGATCGTGACTGACAATGGCGTGACCATCGTCGGGTACACCGATTTCCCGAGCCGCATGGCTGCACAGTCCTCGACGCTTTACTCCACGAACATCCGTCACATGATGACGGACCTGACCCCGGAAAAAGACGGTGTTCTGGTCCATGACATGGAAGACGACGTGATCCGCGGTGCGACGGTGACCTTCGACAAGGAAATCACCTATCCGCCACCGCCGCCGAAAGTGGCAGCGATCGCGGCAGCCCCGAAGAAAGAGCCCCCGAAGGAGAAGACGCCTGAGGAGATCAAGGCGGAGGAGGCCGCGGCCTTCAAAGCTCAGACCAAGCAACAGGTCACTTTGATCGGCGTGAGTGCAGCCCTGCTGCTGGCAGTGGGCCTCGTTGCCCCGGCGAGCTTCATGCAGCACTTCATCGTCTTCGTTCTGTCGGTTTTCGTCGGTTTCCAGGTGATCTGGAACGTGGCGCACAGCCTGCACACGCCTTTGATGGCGGTTACCAACGCGATCTCGTCGATCATCATCCTCGGCGCACTGATACAGATCGGGTCAAGTTCGCTGCTGATCACGCTTCTCGCGGCGGCCGGCATCTTCATGGCGTCGATCAATATCTTCGGCGGCTTCCTCGTGACACGGCGCATGCTCGCCATGTTCCAGAAATCCTAAGGAGCAGCGGGTTATGGACTTCGGATTTACAATTGCAGCCTATGTGGTTGCGGCAGTTCTTTTCATTCTCTCGTTGGGGGGACTGAGCGGACAAGAGAGCGCAAAACGCGCAGTATGGTATGGCATCGTCGGTATGGGGATCGCAGTTCTGGCCACCCTGATCGGGCCCGGACAGGGCCTTTGGGGGGCTTCGGTCATCCTGATCGCCATGGGTGCAGCCGTCGGCTACCAGCTGGCGACCAAGGTGCAGATGACCCAGATGCCCGAGCTTGTTGCGATCATGCACTCGCTGGTGGGTCTCGCCGCCGTCTTTGTTGGCTTCAACGCGGATATCGAGCTTGGCCGTGTGCTGGCCATGGACGAGGCGACGCGCAAGGCAACCGTTGAGGGCTTTGCGGGTCTTCTGGCCAAGAAAACACCGATTGAGCATTCGATCCTGCGGGTCGAACTGGTGCTTGGCGTGTGGATCGGCGCTGTGACCTTCACTGGCTCCGTCATTGCCTACGGCAAGCTCGCAGGCAAGGTCGACAGTGCAGCCAAGCAGCTGCCCGGCGGTCACCTCCTGAATGCGGCCGCTGCGGCCCTGTCGCTGGTCCTTGCGGCTGCGTATCTGGGCGGCACGGGCAGCTGGACACTGGTCCTCCTGACGCTGCTGGCGCTCTTCATCGGTTATCACCTGATCATGGGCATCGGCGGCGCCGACATGCCGGTGGTTGTCTCCATGCTCAACAGCTACTCGGGCTGGGCGGCTGCGGCCATCGGCTTCAGCCTCGGCAATGACCTTCTGATCGTTGTTGGTGCACTGGTGGGCTCGTCTGGTGCGATCCTGTCCTACATCATGTGTAAGGCCATGAACCGGGCCTTCGTCAGCGTGATCCTTGGTGGTTTCGGTGGCTCCTCTGGGCCGCAGATGGAAGTCGAGGGTGAACAGGTTGCCATCGACGCCGACGGTGTCGCAGCGGCTCTGAACGACGCTGACAGCGTCATTATCATCCCCGGCTACGGTATGGCTGTTGCGCAGGCACAGCAGAGCGTTTCTGAACTGGTCCGCAAGCTGCGCGCCAAGGGCAAGAATGTTCGCTTTGCGATCCACCCTGTTGCCGGGCGTCTGCCGGGCCACATGAACGTGCTGCTCGCGGAAGCCAAGGTGCCTTATGACATCGTTCTGGAAATGGACGAGATCAACGAGGACTTC
>JABDPP010000052.1 GCA_013042765.1 Litoreibacter sp. | reverse complement strand
TGTCTCGGCTCTTTATTTCGGTGGGATCAGCCTTGCCTGCGAGCCGGGGGCCGAAGCCTATGCCGCTTTGCTGGCGAATGAAGGCAGCGGCCGCGCGGTCATGCTCGATCCGAATATTCGCACGGGTTTCATCGAGGATGCCGAACGCTACCGTGTCCGGCTGGACCGGATGATCGCGGTAGCCGATATCGTCAAGATCTCGGATGAGGACCTGGACTGGATTGCCCCCGGGGCGCACTCGTTGGAGGCAAAGGCCCGGACGCTTCTGGAAACTGGGCCCGCGCTGGTCATCCTGACCCAAGGCAGCGAAGGCGCGACGGGGTTCCTGCGTGGCGGGGCTGAGGTCCACGCACCGGCCGAGAAGGTGGAGGTCGTCGATACCGTGGGTGCGGGCGACACGTTCAACGCAGGCGTGCTCGCCAAACTCTCGGAACACGGGGCGCTGCGCAAGGACCGACTGGCCGCGCTCGCACCCGAGGTCGTCGAACAGGCGCTGCGCTTCGGCGCCAGGGTCGCCGCCGTGACCGTCTCCCGCGCCGGGGCAAACCCGCCCTGGGCCGACGAACTGTGACAGCGTCACGGGGAATGAGATGACCAACATTACAGCAACTGCGCTTGTTTGCGAAATCGAGGCTCGCGCCTCTGGCCGGGACCGCATTCTGGTTGGCATAGCCGGGCCGCCTGGCTCGGGTAAGTCGACGCTCGCCACCGATCTGGCCGCACGGCTGGGCGCATCGGCGGCCGTGCTGCCAATGGACGGGTTTCATCTGGACAATGAGCGCCTCCGCCAGATGGGGTTGCTTCATCGCAAAGGGGCGCCCGAGACCTTCGATGCCGCAGGGTTCGTCAGGCTCTTGGGCAATGTGCGCAGTGAGGGAGCCGTTTCTTTCCCGACATTCGATCGGGAAGCGGACAGAACCATTCCTGACGCTGGCCATATCGACAAGGAGACCCGGATTGTTCTGGTCGAGGGGAATTATCTTCTGTTGAACATCCCGCCCTGGTCTGATCTTTCCGACCTCTTCGACCTGACCGTCCGCCTCGACGTTAGCACCGAAGAGCTCGAGTCTCGGCTGATCACGCGCTGGCGCGACCACGGCTTGTCCCCGGCTGAAGCCCGCGCGCGCGCCTTGGAAAACGACATGAAGAACGTCAACTTCGTCACGGAAAACTCACTCTCTCCCGACTTCTTTTTGCAGACGGGGGAATAGGGAAACTGGATTAAGGGAGTCCGAACTCACGTCGGATCGTGAGTGCTGGGGGGCTGCTGATCTGGGCGCGAACCCTCCCTTCTCAGAGCCGACCAGGCATCAAACTGAGACAAGAAAACGCGTCCATTCAAGTCATCGAGAAAATGGGTAGCCTTCAGGCGATCCATGACCGGCCCTTTAACTTCGGACAGGTGCAAGCCGACGCCCTGCTCTTTCAACCGCGCGTTGATGGCCTCCAGGGTTTCGAGTGCAGAGTAGTCGATCTCGTTCACGGCTGAGCACATGAGCACGACGTGGCGTAACCCATCGTCCCGCGCCAGGCGGTCGAGGATGAACTCCTCGAGGAACCGTGCGTTCACGAAATACAGGCTCTCATCAACGCGAAGGCTCAGAAGGCCAGGTCGGGTTTCGACCTCATGGCGCTGGATGTTTCGGAAATGCTGCGTGCCGGGAACAAGACCTACTTCCGCTACGTGAGGGCGAGATGTTTTGTATAGATGCAGAAGGAGCGACAGGATAACGCCCGCCGACACCCCCGCCTCGACGCCACCGCCGAGGGTCAGCAGGATCGTGACCGAAACTGCGGAAAAATCCGCCTTGGAATAGGTCCATGTGCGCGTGAGTATAGAGAAGTCAACGAGGCTCAGTACGGCAACGATGATCGTGGCCGCGAGCGTTGCCTTTGGCAGGAAGAAGACGAGCGGGGTCAGGGCGACCGCAGCAATGGCGAGGCCGACGGCGGTAAAAGCGCCTGCCGCCGGCGTTTCGGCACCCGCATCGAAATTCACAACCGAACGCGCGAAACCACCCGTTACGGGATAGCCGCCGGTAAAAGCGGCTCCCAGGTTGGCTGCGCCGAGCCCGATCAGCTCCTGATCCGGGTCGATCCTTTCGCGCTTCTTTGCTGCGAGCGTTTGTGCGACCGAAATCGACTCTACGAAACCGATCAAGGAAATCAGCATCGCGGGTAAAAGAAGTGCGCCAATAAGGTCGGGTGAAAAAGAGGGTGTGGTCAATGGTGGCAGGCTCTGCGGCACCGAGCCGACGATAGCGACCCGTCGCTCCTCAAGACCTAAGGCCCAAACCAGAAGCGTTGTGGCAACCACTGCGCCAACCGGACCTGCTTTCGTCAGGATCTCGGCCAGGACACGCGGGGTTCCGAGCCGAACGAGAAGTGGCTTCAAACCCTTGCGAACCCAGAATAGAAACGCCATTGCAGCTATCCCGATCGCAACAGTTTCGAGATGCGCTTCAGGCAAACGGGACAATAAAGAGCCGCCGATTTCAATCAGCGTATGGCCTTCGATCTCGACGCCAAGAATATGCTTGAGCTGACTGGCGGCGATCAGCACCCCCGACGCGGTGATGAAGCCTGCGATCACCGGGTGGCTCAGGAAATTTGCAACAAACCCAAGCCTGAGGAGACCCATTACCAGAAGCAGCGCGCCTGACAGCATGGCAAGTGTCAGTGCGGCCAAAGCGTAGCCCATGCTACCTTGTTCCGCTACCTGTCCGACCGCCGCTGCCGTCATCAGCGAGACCACTGCAACCGGGCCCACAGCCAAAGCGCGGGACGTGCCAAAGATCGCGTAAAGCAGGATCGGGAAGATCGACGCGTAAATCCCGGCCTCTGGCGGGAGGCCCGCCAGAAGCGCATAGGCCAGCGATTGCGGGATCAGCATAATCGTGACGATTACCGCTGCGACAAGGTCATTCGACAGAGCGCTACGCGAATAGCCGCGGCCCCAATCGAGAATAGGCAGATATTGCGCAATAAGTTTCATGGCATGATCGCTCACAAGTCAGGGAGGTTCTGGTGGATGGCAGGCTAGTCATGTCTTCGTCGACGGTCCTTGATCTGACACCAAGTGCCACGACGATTTTTGTGTTTGATGTGGGGCATCTTGTTCGGGATTGAGCTTCGCTCCCGAAGCGGCCCTCTGCCCATTCCAGAGTGACCTCCGGTTTGTCCGAAAGACGGAAAACCAACGGTTCTAGTCCGTTTCCATGGCCTGGTTCTGGCTGGATCCTCGAAGCGGTCTTCTTGCCTCGAAACAACAAAGGAGATTGGTTCTCCCCGAATCCGTGGAGCCAAGTTAGATTGGGGTAGTCTGTCTTGGAGAACCGAATGTTACGGTACGCATTGATGACGCTTCTGGCCACGTTTCCTGCAGTCGCTGAAGATGCGAGGCCATTTGCGGCGTTTCATTCAGCCAGTGAGCCACTGCTGAACGATCCACACGATCTTACCTTCGGGCCTGATGGCAATCTCTACATAGCCGACAAGTTCGCCAATCGCGTCGTCTTAATGGACCCTGATACGCTTCAGGTTATCGGAAGTATTGGTGACGGGGCTTTGGCTGGAGCACATGATGTCTCATTCGGGCCTGATGGGCGCATGTATGTTGCGGCGACAGGATTGAACGGGGTCGTTGTCTACGACTTGTCCGAAGCTGTGCCGCGCAACCTCGGCATTCTGGGGCCGTTTCCGCGAACCGAGGGGGTCTTGGCGCACAGCAGTGGCCGCCTCTATGTCATGGCATCCGGCAGTGGTTCCCTGTTTGCTTTGGACGGCGAAAACACGGTCGCGGTCGCATCGGGGATGCTCGGCGCACACGACGTGGCTGAGGCACCTGACGGGACGATTTGGGTGGCGGACAACTTCAACCGCAGACTGGTGCGTTTTAGCGAGAACCTGGAACAGTTGGATATCCTGTCCGGGCCGCAGTTCGGATTTGTTGGGCCGCGCTACATGGCCGTAACCCCCGATGGGGTGCTTGTTGTTGCCGATCAGGATGCCCATCGTGTTCTGAAGATCGACCCGATGACGCGAGAGGTTTTGGGCGTGATCGGCACCGGCGAACCAGGCCAAGGGCCGAACCTCCTTGATGATCCGGAAGGCGCTGCGCTGAGGGGGGCGGAGTATTTCTTTGCCGACAGCGACAACAACAGAATCGTGAAGTACGTTGTAGCTTTGAACTAAATCAGAGACCTTCCGGCAAGCGCCACCATGCAAGAAGTCAGTCAGGCGCGGCCTCGGCAGGGCGAAGAACGATAAATATATTTAGTTCAGAGACTTATGTGATATTCACTCGGACCTTTTGATCCAGAAATCGGGCCTCGTCCGGTGTTTCCATGAATGGAACGTCTGCCGCATCTCGTCCGACACCAATCAGGACAAGTTCGTCTGCAGCGCACATTCCTGTCGGATCAACCAGGTGCCATTGGTTGTCCAGCCAGACCTGCACAACGGCATGAAAATCCGGCGGATCGACGGACGCGCCATATGCAGCAACATAGCGCGCGGGGATATGAGACGCGCGCGCCAGCCCGCACAGCAGGTGGGCGTAGTCCCTGCAGACACCCTTTCGCGTCGCAAAGGTCTCCAGCAGCGTTGTTTCACTATGCGAATGGACCGGGTCATACGCCATCTTTTCAGCGATCCAGCGCATCATCGCCGTGATCTTTTCTCCGCCTGAATGCTGTCCGAATTCGCGTTCTGCAAACGTCTCGAACTGATCCGACTGACAAAAGCGTGACGGCCGCAGGAAGGTGACTTGCTCGGAGGGTAGCTCGTGCAACGGCACCGCCGGGAGCCCGTCCAGTCGCTCAGGCTGTCGCGATACACCAACCGTCGCGCGGTAAGTGAGGCGCATGATTTCGCTGCTGAGACGGGCCCAGCAGCGCTGCCCCATCCCCCATTCACCGTCCATGAACGAAAGCTCTGCGCCATCGATATCGAGCTGATCCTCAACAACAACCTGACCCTGTTCCCGGGCCGCCTGGAGCGCGAGCAGAACCGTTCTTTCAGCTCCCAGCGCGTAGGTCAGGGACACGTCGATTTCCAGTTTCATGCGCCTCTCTATCCTCGAATTCGGTCGTTGCGTCGACATGCTTTTGCGTGCCGATTGTCAGAAGACACCCATATGAAGTCCGGCGCCCATAGCGGCGCCGACATCACGGCAGCGGGCGAGATCCTCCTGTGGAATTACCTTCTCAGCCATTATCTTCTCGGGGGTCTGTGCTTGGGTGCAAATTATCAGAGGTGGTTGCACTTCTCTCAGCCGCCACCCTTTCGCAATGCGGGCCGTCTGGCGTGCCGCATTCTCACCGTCCGAACC
>JABDPP010000050.1 GCA_013042765.1 Litoreibacter sp. | reverse complement strand
TTCGGCGCCAACACATAATTTAACCAGATTTATGTGGCTCATTTGGTGACACCCCCATGTCTTGTTGTTATATTAGGCCTTCTGCGTCCGATCTCAACCACGAGTTACAACCTCTCCGGAGTATCCCCTTGACCCGCTTTGCCACACCGATTGCCGAACAAATCTGGGACATGAAGTACCGTTTCAAGGAGGCGGACGGCGCCCCGATCGACGCAAGCGTGGAAGACACATGGCGCCGGATTGCACGCGATCTTGCTGCGGTGGAAGATGAGCCGGCGAAATGGGAGAGTGCCTTTTACGAGGCACTGGAAGATTTCAAATTCCTTCCGGCAGGCCGGATTGTTGCCGGGGCCGGCACGCAGCGGTCCGTGACGCTCTTCAATTGTTTCGTGATGGGCACGATCCCCGATAGCATGGGCGGCATTTTCGATATGCTGAAGGAAGCCGCTCTGACCATGCAGCAGGGTGGCGGGATCGGCTACGATTTCTCGACCATCCGACCGAAGGGCGCCGATGTTCATGGCGTTGCGGCGGATGCGTCGGGGCCCCTTTCTTTCATGGATGTGTGGGATGCGATGTGTCGAACGATCATGTCGGCCGGCTCTCGGCGCGGCGCGATGATGGCGGTTCTGCGCTGCGATCACCCCGACATCGAGGATTTTATCGCGGCCAAGGCCGATGCGGCGCGGCTGCGCATGTTCAACGTC
Organism: Litoreibacter sp.; assembly: GCA_013042765.1. Taxonomy (GTDB): domain Bacteria; phylum Pseudomonadota; class Alphaproteobacteria; order Rhodobacterales; family Rhodobacteraceae; genus Litoreibacter. The sequence continues at coordinate 1,951 of JABDPP010000050.1, read as the reverse complement.
TCTGTGCTGGTCACTGACCCGTTCATGGAGGCGGTCAAGGCGGATTCAGCCTGGGATCTCGTCTTCGACGGAAAGGTCTACAAGACGGTTCAGGCGCGCGATCTGTGGAACAAGATTATGCGCGCGACCTATGATTATGCCGAGCCGGGCGTGATCTTCATTGACCGGATCAACGCTGCGAACAACCTCAGCTATTGCGAAACCATCGCGGCCACCAACCCCTGCGGTGAGCAGCCCTTACCACCTTACGGGGCATGTCTGTTGGGCTCCGTCAACCTCGCCCGGTTGGTCGGCGCCCCCTTCGAGAATGACGCCGCGCTTGATCTGGACGCGCTGAGCGAGCTGGTGCGCGTCGCGGTTCGTATGATGGACAACGTCGTCGACGCGTCAAAGTTCCCTCTGGAGGCGCAGGCTCGCGAGGCGGAAGCCAAGCGGCGTATCGGCCTCGGTGTAACCGGTCTGGCAGACGCTCTGCTGATGATGGGCCTGAAATACGGCTCGGAAGAGGCAGCGCGGCAGACCGAGCGCTGGCTGCACGCGATTGCCCGCGCCGCATATCTGGCGTCGGTCGAGCTTGCACGGGAGAAGGGCGCCTTCCCCTTGTTTGACGCAGATCCGTATTTGGCCAGCGGTGCCATGACTGAAATGGACGCGGATGTGCGGGAGGCAATCGCCACCCACGGGATCCGGAACGCGCTTTTGACGTCTATCGCGCCCACGGGGACGATCAGCCTCTATGCTGGCAATGTCAGTTCGGGCATCGAGCCTGTCTTCGCCTATGCCTACAACCGGCGGGTCCTGCAAAGGGACGGGTCGCGCACGCAGGAAGAAGTCGTTGACTACGCCGTCCAGCTGTGGCGCGATAAATACGGCGATACCGAACTGCCGGATTATTTCGTGAATGCCCAGACACTGGCCCCGCTTGATCATGTGCGGATGCAGGCGGCAGCCCAGAAATGGGTAGATTCCTCCATTTCAAAGACGATCAACTGCCCTGAGGATATCGACTTCGAGGCGTTCAAGGACGTCTACATGGCGGCTTGGGATCAGGGTTGCAAAGGTTGCACGACCTACCGTCCCAATGCGGTGACGGGATCGGTCCTGAGCGTGAGCGAGACGTCGAGCGCCGCCCCTGGAGAACTTTCCGAACAGATCCGCGACGGTGGTGGCGAGAGCGACGGGGCCGAGGTCGTCTATATGGCCGAGCCGCTGGATCGTCCGGGTGAGCTTGAAGGGCAGACCTACAAACTCAAGTGGCCGGACAGCGAACACGCGCTCTATATCACGATCAACGATATTGTTCTGAACGGACATCGCCGCCCATTCGAAGTTTTCATCAACTCCAAGAACATGGAGCACTACGCGTGGACGGTTGCGCTCACCCGTATGATTTCCGCCGTGTTCCGGCGCGGTGGTGACGTGTCATTCGTTGTCGAGGAACTCAAGGCGGTATTTGACCCACGGGGCGGGGCGTGGATGCAGGGCAAGTATATCCCCTCCATTCTGGCGGCCATCGGCGGCGTGATCGAGAAGCACATGATTGCCACCGGCTTCATTGCCGGTGAAGGCATGGGGCTAAAGACTGACCCCCAGGAGGCCGTCGTCAATCTTGGTGGGGCCCCGCGTGGCCCGGCCTGCCCGAGTTGCGGGCAGTACGAAATGCGAATGGTTGAAGGGTGCATGACGTGTGCCTCCTGCGGGCATTCGAAGTGTAGCTGATCTGCCGCTTAAGACTTTCTTTGCTGGGCTGTTGGGATGAGATCGCTCTCACGTTCTTTTAATATATTGAAAATAAAAAGCTAATTTCATAGCCCCGGAATGCAATCTTCGTCAGCGCAAGCCTTCTCGCCTGACCGGATATGCTGCCAAGTTCCCAGAACACATCACACTCTTGCCCGAAAATGGACACGGTTTGCGCCGAGCCTCATCCCCAATGTTTCGAGATCGGAAC
>JABDPP010000048.1 GCA_013042765.1 Litoreibacter sp. | reverse complement strand
TTTCCGATGTTAGTGCTACTACCTCCCCAATTATTCAGCGGGACGAGGGCAGCTACAGCTATGTTTCCCTTGGATATAGTTACTCCTACGATACCCGGCGCACAGGGCTTGATCCGACCTCGGGCATTTTGCTCCGGTTCGGTCAGGAAATCTCGGTTGGTGGGGATCGCGAGTTCGTCAACACCAACGCACTCATTTCGGCGCAACGCAAGGTGCGTCAGGAAGAGGTGACGTTGCGAGCCGAACTCGAACTCGGTGCGCAGACAATGCTGTCGGGCAACAGCCTCGTCTCGGAACGGTTCTTCCCGTCGTCGAACAGGTTCAGAGGATTTGAAGGCGGTGGTATCGGTCCCCGCGACCTCGAATCCGTCAACTCAGATGCGCTCGGCGGCAATTACTTCGCCGTTGTGCGTCTGGAATCGGAGTTTCCGATTGGTCTTCCTGAAGAGTACGGAATCACCGGCGGACTTTTCGTCGATGTCGGCTCCGTCTGGGGTCTTGACGATAACGTCGGGACGGCAGGACCGAGCCAGCCGGGCGGCCTCGTCGATGACGGCTTCAATTTGCGGTCTTCCATCGGCTTTTCGGTCTTCTGGACTACGGCTATCGGCCCATTGCGGCTGAACTTCGCGCGGGCACTGGTCTCTGAACCCTATGACAAGGAACGGTTCTTCGATCTGACCGTGTCTACCCGGTTCTGATAGTGCTCAGGGGGGCGTTCACGGCCGGGATCTGTGCGGGGCTGTTCGCTCTGCTGCCAGTCGCCGGTTACACGCAGGACGTGGCCGCGACACCAGTGCTCACGCTCAATCAGGACCGTCTCTACGCGTCCTCTCTTTTTGGCCAGCGCGTGCTCAAAGGCATTGAAGAGGAGTCTCTCAAGCTTGCCGCAGAGAACCGCAGAATCGAGATCGATCTGGTGGAAGAGGAACGTCGCCTGACCGACGAACGCGCGACTATGGATGCGGCAGAATTCCGGGCTCTCGCACTCGATTTTGACGAGCGGGTGAACGACATCCGACGCGCGCAGGATGGCAAACGCGATGCGCTGCAGCGCAAGGCCGATGCGGAACGGGCGCGGTTTTTTGAGTTGGCGTTCCCGATACTGCTTGAGCTGGTTGAGGAAACGGGGGCCTTGGCCATCCTGAACAATTCTGCGGTGATCTTTTCGGTGCGTCAGATCGATATCACCGATCGGGCCATCGATCGGATCAACGCCGTTCTGGGTGCTGCCCCGCCCGATCCGGAGACCGGACCCAATCCGACGCCGCGTCCGGAAGATGATGGCGCAGAGCCGGCTGCCAGTGAATAGCCACGCCTTGCGTGCGCGGCACGCCATTGCTACTGCTTCCCAAAGTACGGCCAGAACCCGAATGACAATGAGGATCAGATGACACAGACCACCGCCGATATTGACCTGATCCAACGGATTATCCCGCACCGCTACCCGTTCCTGCTCATCGACAAGGTGGTCGATATCGAACTTGGTAAAAGCGCTGTCGGCATCAAGAACGTGACTTTCAACGAGCCCCATTTTCAGGGTCATTTTCCGGGCGCACCGATCATGCCCGGCGTCATGATCGTCGAAGCGATGGCTCAGACGGCGGCCGTAATGGTTGGCGTTACGACCGATATGGCCGACAAGGATCTGCTGATTTACTTCATGGCGATCGAAGGCTGTAAATTCCGCCGCAAGGTGGAGCCTGGCGATGTGCTGAAGCTGGCCGTCGAGGCGACGCGAGGCAAGCCCGGTTCGAAGGTATGGAAATTCAAGGGCACAGCCACCGTCGATGGTGAGATGGCCGCGCAGGCGGAATTCACTGCGATGATGGACCTTACGGCAGAGGCTGGCTGATCCGTGGCGGAGATCCATCCTTCAGCATTTGTCGAGGACGGCGCCCAAATTGCCGATGGCGTCAAGGTTGGTTCGTTCTGCACCGTGGGAGCCGACGTTTCGCTCGGCCCGGGTGTGGAACTCAAATCTCATGTGGTGGTGACCGGGCGGACCGCGATCGGGCCTGATACGGTCATCTTTCCCTTCGCGACCATCGGGGAGATTCCTCAGGATCTGAAATTCGATGGCGAGAACACGCGGCTCGAGATCGGCGCGCGCAACCGCATTCGCGAAGGCGTTACCATGAATACCGGCACGCAGGGCGGCGGCGGGCTGACAAAGATCGGCGACGACTGCCTGTTCATGACCGGGGCGCATGTGGGACATGACGCAACCGTGGGCAACGGCGTGATCATGGCCAACCAGTCCGCACTGGCGGGCCATTGCATGATTGAAGACAAGGTCATTATCGGCGGGCTGTCGGGCATTCACCAGTTTGTCCGCGTGGGCCGTGGTGCGATCATCGGGGCCGTGACCATGGTGACCAATGACGTGATCCCCTATGGCCTCGTGCAAGCGCCGCGGGGCGAACTGGACGGGCTCAACTACGTCGGCCTGAAACGATCCGGCGTGGCGCGTTCGGATATCACCGCACTGCGGGCCGCCTACCAGATGCTGCGCCAGGGCGACGGAGCCTTTCAGGACCGCGCGAGGCGGCTGTCCGAAGAGACCGAGAGCGAATATGTTCGTGAGGTAGTTGATTTCATTCTGGGCGAGAGCGACCGGTCGTTCCTGACCCCGCGTTAGAGGGCCGAGGGATGCTCGCGCTGATCGCAGGGGAAGAGGCGCTGCCCGTTGTCGTGTCCGATGCGCTCAAATCCCGGGGGCGGGCTTTCTATGTGTGCGAACTGGAAGGGCACCCGTCCGAGGTCACACATGACAACGCGCCCCTGACATTTCGGATCGAACAATTAGGCAGTCTGATCGGGAAGCTGGGAGCACTCGGGGTTAAAGAAGTCTGCTTCGCGGGCCGCGTTGCCCGCCCGGCGCTGGACCCCGCCGCCATTGATCCGAAGACCCTGCCGCTTGTCCCGCGCATGATGGCGGCACTTCAAGCCGGTGACGATGCGGCGCTCCGGGTCGTGATCAGCTTTTTCGAAGAAGCCGGAATGAACGTGCTGGCGGCTCATGCGCTTGTGCCGGAGCTTCTGCCCGAGGCCGGTGTCATGACGCAACTTCAGCCCGGTGACCAGCACCGCAAGGATGCCGCGCGCGGGGCGGAGATCATCGAGGCCATGGGCGCGGTCGACGTGGGTCAGGCT
>JABDPP010000045.1 GCA_013042765.1 Litoreibacter sp. | reverse complement strand
CCCTCGGACAGAAGGATCAGACGGTTGCCCGAGGGCATTTCGATCATGTCCACCTGTTCCTTGATGTTGGTCCATTTATGGTTCTTCAGCGCCGCGACCTGAATTTCATTGTCGAAATGGCCGATGTTGCCGACGATGGCCATGTCCTTCATCTCGCGCATATGCTCAAGGCGAATGACATCCTTGTTGCCGGTGGTGGTGATGAAGATATCGGCGGTGGAGACGACGTCTTCCAAAAGCACCACCTCGAAGCCGTCCATTGCGGCCTGCAATGCGCAGATCGGGTCGACCTCGGTCACCTTCACCCGGGCACCGGCACCGCGCAGCGACGCGGCAGAGCCTTTGCCCACGTCACCGTAGCCCATGACCACGGCGACCTTGCCCGCCATCATCGTGTCGGTGGCGCGGCGGATGCCGTCGACGAGGCTTTCCTTGCATCCATACTTGTTGTCGAATTTCGACTTGGTAACGCTGTCATTCACATTGATCGCGGGGAAGGGCAGCTGGCCGTCCTTCACCAGTTGATAAAGCCGGTTGACGCCCGTGGTGGTTTCCTCCGACACGCCCTTGATCTGGTCACGCATACGGGTGAACCAGCCCGGGCTTTCCGCCATCCGCTTTGCGATCTGCTTCTTGATAACCTCTTCTTCCTCGGAAGTCGCCACCGGGATGATCTCCTCACCGGCCTCGGCACGCGAGCCTAGCAGGATGTAAAGCGTGGCATCACCGCCATCGTCGAGGATCATGTTGGGGCCATCTTCGAACAGGAAGGATTTGTCGAGATAGTCCCAATGCTCTTCCAGGGTCTGTCCCTTGATGGCGAAGACCGGGACACCGGCCTCGGCAATCGCGGCAGCCGCGTGATCCTGCGTGGAGAATATGTTGCACGACGCCCAGCGCACATCGGCCCCCAGTGCGGTCAGCGTTTCGATCAGAACTGCAGTCTGGATCGTCATGTGCAGTGAACCCGTGATGCGCGCGCCCTTCAACGGCTGCTTGGCGCCATATTCGGCGCGCAGGGCCATCAGCCCCGGCATTTCGGTCTCAGCAATATCCAATTCTTTGCGGCCAAACCCGGCCAGCGAAATATCCTTTACGATATAGTCCTTCGGCATCGTGCCGCACTCCTTGAAATAACTGTTTGGACGGTCAGATAGCACTGCCACCCGACTTCGGCAATCGGACATTCCATAACCCCTAAACTGGCCGTTAACCGCTGGATAGAAGCCCACGCAGCGCCGTTGCTGTACGCGAAAGCTCGTATGCCATACCCATGTCCGCCCTGTCCGGCAGCCCAGTCAAAGCAGGACTGGCCGGGAACTGTTGGCGACGGGTGATTTACATCGGGGTGTATATCGGCTTAGGCAGATCCCGAAACGCGCAAGATCACGGATTGGCAAGAAATGGCGAAACAACCCCGCGCATGGCAGCGGATGCTGTCGGGTCGCAGGCTCGACCTGCTTGATCCCACACCCATGGATATCGAGATCGAGGATATCGCCCATGGCTTGTCTTTCGTGGCGCGCTGGAACGGCCAGACCAAGGGGGATTTCGCTTATTCGGTGGCAGAGCATTCGCTTCTTGTTGAACAGCTTTTCACCGCAGCAAACCCGAAGGCGCCCGCCAAATGGCAATTGGCGGCCCTGCTCCATGATGCGCCGGAATACGTCATCGGCGACATGATTTCCCCGGTCAAGGCAGCCGTAGGACCAGGCTACGCGGAGCTTGATGACCGGTTGACCGCCGCGATCCACATCCGGTTTGGTCTTCCCGCGAAAACGCCCGCCGCGATCAAAAGACAGATCAAAAAAGTCGACAAGCTCAGCGCTTGGCTGGAGGCCACACAGATTGCCGGGTTCTCCACGGATGAAGCCAATCGCTTTTTCGGCAAACCTTCTGACGCTGTCGCGCTGCCCAAGGTTCTGGTGCCCCGCCCACCGATGGGGGTGAAAGCGGAGTTCATCACACGGTTCAGCGACCTGTCGGCCGCGTTGGACTAGCGCGGAGAACGCTTGGCCAGAATGCGCTGCAATGTACGGCGGTGCATGTTGAGACGTCGTGCCGTTTCGCTCACGTTCCGGTCACACAACTCATAGACGCGTTGGATATGCTCCCAACGCACCCGGTCGGCGGACATCGGGTTTTCCGGCGGCGGCGGCAACTCGTCATCCACAGCAAGCAATGCAGCCGTGACGTCATTGGCATCTGCTGGTTTGGACAGGTAATCCGTCGCGCCGATCTTGACGGCAGCAACCGCCGTGGCAATCGCCCCGTAGCCGGTCAGAACGACGACCTTGGCCTCTGGCCGCCGGTCGCGGATGACCTCGACCACATCCAGACCATTTCCGTCTTCCAGGCGCAGATCGACAACGGCATAGGCAGGAGGCCGCGCCGATGCGATGGCCTTTCCCGCAACGACAGTCTCAGCCATTTCAGGCTCGAATCCGCGTTTTTCCATTGCACGGGCCAGACGACGCAGAAAAGGTTCGTCGTCATCAACGATCAGCAACGACTTGTCTTCGCCGATCTCATTCAGTGGCCTGTCTGCCATGGGGTTCTCCTGTATCCGTTACCCATGGTTTAGGGCGCGGAACAGGGGCCGTCAAACAACGCTTACAGACCGTCGACGAAACAGGCGACCGTATTTGCCATTTTCTCTGAAGAAACATCATTGCGGAAGAACTCCAGAAATCCGACCTCCGGAGCCATCAGGTAAGTAAAGGTCGAATGGTCGACCAGATAATCTTCTGGGCCGCCCTCATTCTTGCGGTAGAAGGTCTTATACGCCTGCGATGCGGCCTTGACCTGTTCAGGAGAGCCCGTCAGGCCCACCATGTCGGGATGCATGATATCGGTGAACTCAGCGAGAATATCAGGTGTGTCCCGCTCCGGGTCGATCGAAATGAACACCGGCTTCACATCATAACCCTGCGCCTTCAGAAGATCGACAGCCTCCCCGTTTCGGTAGACATCCACCGGACACACATCCGGGCAGTAGGTATAGCCGAAATAAATCAGGCTCGGCCGGTCAATCACGTCGCGGTCTGTAACGGTTTGCCCGGTCTCATCAATCAACTCAAACGGGCCGCCAATATTTGCGCCACCAGCTACGGTAGACTCAGAACAATTCGCAAAACGGTCATCTGTCGCGTTCATGAAGACGAAAGCAGCCAGACCTCCCAGCATCGCGAGGACCAGACCACCAGCTGTGTAGGCATAAGCCTTGTTCATCAGAAACTCCTAGATCGGGCAGTGTTTGAGTTGATCCACCATCCGCAAGCCACTATCAATCGGCCATTATGACGCTACACATCACATCTTGCTGATGGCCGACCTGTCGGAAGAACTACTGCGCAGCGGCACGCGCAATGGACTGGTGCGGCTCCAGACCCTGATCAATTTGCGGTGGCTGGCCATTGTCGGCCAGAGCATCACGGTGCTCTATGCCAGCTACATGCTCGAACTGAGGATCGAGCTGGGCCTGTGCCTCATCGCCATTGGCGCCTCAGTGATTTCCAACCTGGTGGCGATTTTCGTTTATCCGCAGAACACGCGGCTGCCGGAACGCGAGGTCATGCTGACCATGCTGTTCGACCTGTCGCAACTGGCTTTTCTGGTCTACCTGACCGGCGGCCTGAATAATCCCTTCGCTGTGCTAATCCTTGCGCCCGTAACCGTTTCTGCCATGACGCTTCAGCCGCGCTCGACGCTTCTTCTGGGAGGTCTTGCCGTTATCCTTGTCTCAGTGCTGGCGTTTTACTTCGTCCCCTTGCGAACGGCTGAAGGGTTCATCCTGCGCATGCCACAAGTGTTCGTCTTCGGCTTCTGGGTCGCCCTGATGATTGGGATCATTTTTCTTGGCATATATGCCGCCCGCGTCACCCGCGAGACCCACGCCATGAGCCAGGCCCTGCTGGCAACCCAGATGGCTCTGTCCCGAGAGCAGAAACTGACGGATTTGGGCGGCGTTGTCGCCGCTGCCGCGCATGAGCTTGGGACCCCCTTGGCAACAATCAAGCTGGTCTCCAACGAACTCCTGGAAGAACTGGAGGACCGTCCTGAGCTTAAGGAAGACGCCGCCCTGATCAAGGAACAGGCGGACCGCTGCCGGGTGATCCTGCAATCCATGGGGCGCGCTGGAAAGGATGATTTGCACCTGCGCAGTGCACCGCTTGGCACGGTCATCGAGGAATCCGCCGACCCGCATTCCAATCGCGGCAAGAAACTCCATTTCAACTACGGACCCGCGCTCGACGCGCCACAACGCATGCCCAACATCCTGCGCAAGCCAGAGATCATTCATGGCCTAAGAAATCTTATCCAGAATGCCGTCGATTTTGCCGAAGCCAATGTCTGGATTGATGGGAATTGGGATGGCGATCAGATCTCAGTTCGTGTGATCGACGACGGCACAGGCTATCCTCCTGATCTGCTCGGACGCATCGGCGACCCGTTCCTGAAAGGCCGCAAGAAGGACACCAACGTCCAGAACCGTCCCGGCTACGAGGGGATGGGATTGGGGCTTTTCATTGCCAAGACCCTTCTCGAACGCTCCGGCGCAGAAGTCACTTTCGCCAACGGCTCCGGCCTTGCGAGCGAAACGGACTCAGGTCCGGCACGCAGCGGGGCAATCGCAGAGGTCACCTGGCCCAACGGACGGATCAGTGCCGCTGAGACCGGAAAATCCCAGGCATTGGGCGAGAACAAACCCATCCGGATTTAACGGCGCGTTAACCGTTTCGCGGTTTACCCGATGGGGTCGTTTCTGAACCCTCATCGGAGGTTTAATGCCCTGGTCCGCATCCGAGCTCTCATTGTTATTTTCCATCGGCAGCCTCGCAGCCTTCAGTTCGCTTTGGGTCGCAGGGCGGATCTGGCCAACGCGCCAGACATCGTCGGGTTCAGGTCCCAATGCGCCGCACGTCTTTACGTTCTGTAATCGCGAGTTAATCGCTGCTTCCCCTGCTGCGCAACGAGCCCTGAACATCGAAGATCTGGACGAAGACATATTCAATCAGCTCTTCGAGCGGTTGCAGTCGGTCTTTCCGACCCTTACCCAAGATCTGCAAGCGGCCCAGAAAAACCGCCGAGACCTTCACCTTGAAGACGTCACGAAGACCGGGCCCGTGTCGATTGATATCGCGTTCAGAGACGACCGTGTTCAGGTCGTCGTCCAGGGAATCCCGGCTCCACTGTCGCGCAAACTGATTGTCGACGAGGACTACGCCAATGCCGCCGAGGTCGAACTACGCGTCCTTCGTGACACGGTCGAGGCCTCTCCGGTACCCACTTGGCGCGAGAACGCAAAAGGACAGATCGATTGGGTCAACCGAGCCTATATTGATCTTCTCGAAAGCTCAGAATGCGATGACGGCGCGTCTACCTGGCCGCCGCAACGTCTCTTTGAGAGCAGCACCATCGTGCACCCCGGGGCAACACCGAAAACCCGAAGGTCGTCGCTTTTGACACCAACGGGCGTGAAGAGCTGGTTCGACGTAGCCAGTTTTGGCCAACGCGATCACAGCCTGCACTTTGCCTGCGATGCAAATGCTCTGGTCAATGCGGAAACGTCTCTGCGCAACTTCATGCAGACGCTGACCCAAACCTTCGCGTATCTTCCGATTGGCCTGGCCATTTTTGACAGCAACCGTCAGCTGGTGGTCTTCAATCCCGCCCTCACCGATCTCACCTCCTTGAAGCCAGAGTGGCTGTCGATCCGTCCTACGCTACATGATTTCTTGAACCGCCTTCGGGAGGAACGAATGCTTCCTGAACGTCGAAACTTCAGTGACTGGCGGCAAAAGATCGACCAGCTGGAGGCCTCCGCCCGGGACGGCACCTATAGCGAGGCTTGGACGCTGCCCACCGGGCAGACCTATCGCATCACTGGCCGCCCGCATCCTGAGGGAGCAATCGCGTTTCTGTTCGAGGACATCACGGCGGAGATTTCCCTGACCCGCAAGTTCCGTCAGGAGCTTGAACTCAGCCAGACCCTGTTTGACAGTTTCCCGCAGGCCATGGCCGTGTTCGGTGCCGACGGGATCATCAAGATGTCCAACCTATCCTATTCCAATCTCTGGGGGATAGATCCCGGCGATGCCCTTGGACAAATCACGATCATCGATGCGACCCGCCTTTGGCAGGACTTGTGCGAACCAACGCCGCTGTGGGGCGACGCTCGGGATTTCGTCAGCCGGATAGGCGATCGAAGCGAGTGGAACGGCACCGTCCGGCTTTGCACCGGGAAGGATCTGAGCTGCCGCTTTGTGCCCATGGCCGGTGGAACAACGCTTGCTGAATTCTCAGGCGCGGCGACCATGCCTCACCACAGACACGATCCGGATCGGACGGCAGAGCTGTCGCGCTGATCTTGGCTTGCGGGGCGTTCCGGTTGACGGCATGGTTTGCCCATGACCGCGACCGATGTATCCCTCGACCTGACCACCACACAGGATACCAACAAGCTTGCAACGGTGCTGGCCGATCTTGCACGCCCCGGCCTTGCCGTCCTTCTTGAAGGGCCAGTCGGGGCCGGCAAAAGCTATCTCGCCCGCACGGTAATTCTCACCCTGCTTGCGAGAGACGACCACACGGAGGATGTCCCGTCGCCCACCTTCACACTGGTTCAGACTTACCAAGCCCGGAACCTAGAAATCTGGCACGCAGATCTTTATCGCCTGACCAGCACGGAGGATCTCGTCGAGCTTGGCCTCGACGCCGCTTTTGAGACCGCCTTCTGCCTGATCGAATGGCCCGACAGGCTGGGCGAACTTCTCCCGGATATGGCAATCAGGATCTCACTGGATCACGGGGCCGGCGACACGCACCGAACGTGCCGGATATCGGCGTGCGGATCCGACATGCAAAATATCGTCGAAGATATCAGAAATCGGATGGCCCATGCCTGAAGCGCGTCACGAACAAAACATCCGCTTTTTAGCCGCGGCTGGGTGGTCCGCAGCGCAGCGTATGAACATCGCTGGGGACGCCTCTGGCCGAAGCTATGAGCGCCTGCGCCGGGGGGACGGCACCACCGCCGTCCTGATGGACGCGCCGTCTGAGAAGGGTGAAGATGTCCGGCCCTTCGTTCATGTCGCGAACCACCTGAACGCCATCGGGCTCAGCGCCCCGAAGATTCTGTGCGCGAACCCGGCTTTGGGTTTTCTCCTACTGGAGGACCTCGGAGACGATCTCTTTGCCCGGATCATCGCTCAGGATCCCGGTCGCGAGGCGGACCTTTACAAGGCCGCCATCGACGTATTGATTGCGATCCAGTCTGCGCAGCCGTCGGCCGGCTTGGAGCCCTATGGGCCTGCTCAGATGGCGCAGACCGCTTTGCTGGCCGTGGATTGGTATCTTAGATACGCGTCCCCTGATGCGCGCAAAGAAGACGTGCGAGAGGAATTTGAAGCCCTCATATCGGGGCTTCTGACCCCTCTCACCGGCACAGATCCGGTCGTGGTCCTGCGTGATTATCATTCCGAAAACCTGCTCTGGTTGCCGGAGCGCAGAGGCGCGGCGCAGGTCGGTCTTCTGGATTTCCAGGATGCCATGCTGGGACACCCGGCCTATGATCTGGCCTCTTTGCTCAAGGATGCGCGGCGGGATGTGACACCCGCCACCCAGAACGATATGGTTTCATACTTCTTGGATCAGACGGGGGCGGACCGATCACGGTTCTTGCGGGACTACGCAATCTGCAGCGCCCAGCGAAACCTGCGCATCATCGGTGTCTTCACCCGGCTTTGCGTGCGCGACGGTAAACGTCACTACCCCGATATGATCCCCCGGGTCTGGGACAATCTGATGGGCGATCTTGTGCATCCAGACCTGGGTGCACTTAAAGAGTTCGTGGTGCAAACTTTCCCGAAGCCCACACCAGAGATCTTGCGCAGGATAAAGTCCGCAGATGTCTGAGATACCCCATAGTGTAATGGTGTTTGCAGCCGGGTTTGGCACACGTATGGGCAGCCTTACCGCAGATCGCCCCAAGCCCCTGATTGAGGTTGAAGGAAGGCCATTGCTCGGGCGCGTGCTTGATCTGGTAAATGACGCTGGCCTGCGCGCACTCGTTAATGCCCATTACAAGGCGGAGCAGATCGCGAGCTTTCTAGAAGGCTTGGAGGCGGAGTTAATTCTCGAGCCGACGCGCGCGCTTGAAACAGGAGGCGGGCTAAAGAACGCCTTGCCGGTCCTTGGGCCGGGCCCGACATTCACCCTCAATCCGGATGGGATTTGGCAGGGTCCAAACCCCTTATCGGTCCTTAGGCAGCATTGGGATCCAACACGCATGGAGGCCCTGCTGCTGCTCGCGCCGATACAGCAAACAGTCGGTTACACGGGGCCCGGCAATTTCACCCGCGATCCCGATGGGTGTTTGAGGCGCAGTCCGGAGGGCTCGGTTTATACAGGCGCTCAGATCCTGAAAACTACACGCGTGAGCGAGCATGATCAGGACGTTTTTTCCCTGAACGCCATCTGGGACCAGATGATCGCGGATCGTACGCTGTTTGGCATCGAGTATTCCGGGCGCTGGGCGGATGTGGGCACACCAGAGGGCATCATCTCAGCAGAGCAGATGTTGCGCGGTGAGCCCGATGTTTGATGCCAGTTCACGACCCAGGATCTTCGGCGTTGCGCCCGGGATCGACTTTCCGCAAACACTGACGGACGGGATCCGCTCACGCCTGAAAGGCACACCGCCAGATTGCCTCGCCCGGGTCGAGCTCTTCGTGAACACCAGACGCATGGCCCGCCGGCTGCAGACGTTGTTTCAGGAGCGCGGACCACTTCTCCTCCCCCGCATCCGCCTGATCACGGACCTTTCCCGCGACCCCGCATTTACGGATTTGCCGCAACCAGTCGATCCGCTGGGGCGGCGGCTGGAGCTGGCGCAACTGGTCAAGAAGCTGATCGAGGCAGAGCCCGACCTCGCTGCGCAGGACGCCGCCTTCGATCTGGCCGACAGCCTGTCGACATTGATGGAGGAAATGCAGGGCGAAGGCGTGCATCCGTCCACGATCGCCGGGCTGGATGTGGGCAACCACTCGGCCTACTGGGCCCGCAGTCAGCGCTTCCTGACGCTCGTGCAGCAGTATTTCGAAGACGAGTCCTTGCTGGATGCAGAGGCACGTCAACGCTTGATCGTTGAACGGCTCGCGCAACGCTGGGAAACGCATCCGCCCGAACACCCGATTGTCATCGCCGGGTCGACCGGATCGCGTGGCACGACGAAGCTCTTTATGGAGGCCGTGGCGAAGCTGCCCCTGGGCGCCATCATCCTACCCGGGTTCGATTTCGAGATGCCTGATGAAATCTGGGGAGAGCTGGACAATGCTCTGACCGGAGAGGACCACCCGCAATACCGGTTTCGCCGCCTGATCACCTCACTCGGACTGCAACACTCGGACGTCGCCGAGTGGGAGAAAGCCGTCCCTGAGATCAAAGCGCGAAACAGCCTCGTCTCGCTGGCCCTGCGCCCAGCACCCGTTACGGACGGGTGGCTCGAGGACGGCCCAAAGCTTGCACACCTGACGCAAGCCACAAAGGCGTTAACCCTGCTCGAAGCTCCGAACGCGAGGATGGAGGCTCTGAGCATAGCACTTCGACTGCGCAAAGCGGTCGAAGACGGTGTCCCCGCCGCCCTTATCACGCCAGACCGGACCCTGACCCGGCAAGTGACGGCTGCATTGCAGCGCTGGAAGATCGAGCCCGATGACAGTGCTGGCATTCCCTTGCCCCTGACGCCGCCAGGCCGACTCCTGAGGCAAACCGCTGACCTCATGGGCCAGGTTCTGACGCCCGAGACGTTGCTCGCACTTCTCAAGCACCCGCTGGTGTCACATCACGACCGCGACCTGCATCTGCTCCGCACGCGAGACCTCGAGCTTGACTACCTGCGCCGCGGCGCGCCTTTCCCGGATCGTGCGGGAACCGAAGACTGGGGAGCCAAGCGACACGCGAAACGCAGTGAGGATGAAGGTCTGGATGCGTGGATCACATGGCTCTGGGACATCCTCGAGGATCTGGCCTCTGCCGCGACACGAGATCTGTCGGAACACCTCTCTGCGCATGTCGCCCTGACGGAGCGCCTAGCAGCCGGGCCCGGAGCTCAAGGCGCGGGCGAGTTATGGCTCATGGCAACTGGTGAGAAGGCGCAGGAAACGCTCACCGCCCTACGCAATGTGGAGCAGAGCGGCGGACAGCTTACACCATCCGAGTATGCCGACTTGATCGGGTCCGTCCTGAACCGCGAGGAGGTCCGCAACCCGATCGCCGCGCATCCCGGCGTAATGATCTGGGGAACTCTGGAAGCGCGGGTTCAGGGCGCTGATATTGTTATTCTCGCGGGGCTAAATGACGGAGTCTGGCCCGAATTGCCAAAGCCTGATCCATGGCTGAACCGGGACATGCGCAGGGCGGCAGGGCTTCTGCTGCCGGACCGCAATATCGGCCTTGCCGCGCATGATTTCCAACAGGCGATCGCCGCTCGCGAGGTCTGGCTGACACGATCCGTACGCGACGCCGAGGCGGAGACGGTGAAGTCTCGCTGGCTGAACCGCCTGACGAACCTGATGAACGGCGTCTCCAAAGAAGGCAGCGCCGCGCTGAAGGACATGGAAGATCGGGGAAAGCACTGGCTGGACATGACCCGCGAGCTTGAACGTCCGAAAGTAGAGATCGAAAGGGCTCCGCGCCCGGCGCCAGTGCCACCGGTGGGCAGCCGGCCCAGACGCCTTTCCGTCACACGTATCGAGAAGCTGATCCGGGACCCCTACGCCATCTATGCGCGTTACATCCTAAATCTGAAACCGCTGGATCCCTTGCAGACCACACCCGACGCACCGCTGCGCGGTCAGGCTCTCCACACCATTCTTGAGAAATTCATTGAAAGCACCAAGACGGGTCTTCCGGAAAACGCACGCGCCCACCTGATGGGCATTGCCCAGGAGGTTTTTGAGCGCGATGTGCCATGGCCAGCGACCCGCGCCATGTGGTTGGCAAAGCTCGACCGGGCGGCGGATTGGTTCCTGGAAAGCGAGCACGTGCGGCGCAATCTGGCCGACCCGATGGCGGTTGAAGTAACGGGCAAGGTTACAGTGCAGGAACCTGCCTTCACACTGGAAGGGCGCGCCGACCGGATCGATATGACACCGGAAGGGGAGTTGATCCTCTATGACTACAAGACAGGCGCGCTGCCCACCAAGGATCAGCAGAAGCATTTCAACAAGCAATTGCCGCTCCTTGGTGCGATGGCCGAACGTGGAGCCTTCCCGGATATTCCGACGGTCCGGGTCAGGGAGACCCGCTATATTGGCCTCGGATCGTCGCTGAAGGAACAGGTGTCCAAATTCGAAGCGGGCGAACTGGACGGTGTCTGGGCAGAGTTCATACGGTTGATTGCGGCCTACACAGGACAAGAGCAGGGATACGCCGCCCGACGCGCCGTCTATGAGGACCGTTTCGATCAGGATTACGACCAGCTGGCCCGTTACGGAGAGTGGGACAACACCGACGAGGTCAAGCGGATAGAGGTGGGAACGTGAGACCCGATGATGCCACCGAGGCCCAGATCAAGGCCGCCGACCCAGATGCTTCAACGTGGCTGTCTGCCAATGCCGGATCCGGTAAGACACGGGTTCTGACAGATCGCGTGGCGCGGCTGCTGCTCAAAGGTGTCAGCCCGCAGAGAGTTCTTTGTCTGACATACACCAAGGCTGCCGCCAGCGAGATGCAGAACCGCCTGTTCGGCAATCTCGGTGAATGGGCGATGATGTCGGACCAGAAGCTGTACGGGCGCCTGAACGATCTCGGGCTCAGTGCCACAGACATTGGTCCAGAGAAACTTCGAGATGCGCGGCGCCTGTTTGCCAAGGCAATTGAGACGCCCGGCGGTCTGAAGATCCAGACGATCCATTCCTTTTGCGCCGCCCTTTTGAGGCGCTTCCCGATGGAGGCCGGGATCTCACCCGCCTTTGTCGAGATGGATGATCGCAACGCGAAGCTGATGCGGGCAGACCTTCTTGAGCAGATCGCTCAGTCCCATCCGGAAACGATGGCTGGTCTGGCGCGGTATTTTTCGGGAAGTGAGATCGACACATTTCTGCAGGAGCTTTCCGGCAAGCGAGCCCTTTTCAACCGCAAACCAAAAAGTGCCAGGTTTGCGACGGCCTTTGGCTTGCCTCCGACGCAGGATACCGCTCAGGCTCTATTGAACGCGGCCTTCACCGGCGCAGAGAAGGATCTGATTGCCCGTGCGTGCCCTCTTCTTGAAGCGCAGAGCACGACCATGGTCGCGCTCGCAGAGAAATTGCGCCGGATCGATCTCGAGACTCCGGGCATCGACGACCTGCAGGCCCTCTATGCCGCCTTTCTCTACAAGGACCAAGGCGCCTACAAACCTGAGGCCAAAACCAAGTCGGTCCCAACCAAGAAAGCGCAGGAAGCCCTCGGAGAACTGCTGCCCGAGTTTCACGAATTCATGCGACGCGTGGCCGACGCGCGCAGTCTGGAGTTG
>JABDPP010000042.1 GCA_013042765.1 Litoreibacter sp. | reverse complement strand
TAGAAAACTCGGGGCAATTCAGTTTGCAAATCCGGGATGAAGTTATCTCTGTCGATGAACAGGATAGAGAAATGCACCTATTTTGGGAATTCCCCCACAAATTTGAGTGTCCTGAGGTCTGCGTCTCTCGCACCGCCGGTCTAAGTGGCGGTGTCCGCTTTTGGCTGAGGGTGTTGAAGAAGTCGGTTGAGATTGCCGGTTCGTCGTGATTCCTTTTGTCTGTTGGATTGCAGGAGGACGGATTGATGATGGGTGCGCCGGTTGGGCGACAAGACCGTCTTTTTTATGAATTTGATCTAGAAGATATGGTTGCAGGCGACCATCTGCTGCGCCGGATCGATACCGCCTTGAACTTGAGCTGGCTGCGCGGCGAGATGAAGCCCCATTACAGTCACCTGGGCTGTCCCTCGGTCTGTCCCGATTTGATGATCCGGATGCTTCTGATCGGCTACTGCTATTCGATCCGCTCCGAGCGGCGCTTGTGCCAGGAGGTGAAGATGAACCTGGCCTACCGCTGGTTCTGCGGCCTGGGTCTGGAGGACAAGGTTCCCCACCATTCGACCTTCTCGGTCAATCGTCACGGTCGCTTCCGCGAGAGCGATATCTTGCGCAAGGTCTTCGAAGAGGTCGTCTGCGGCTGCATGACCGCCGGTCTGGTCGGCGGCGAGGGCTTTGCGGTGGACGCCTCGGTGATCGAGGCTGACGCCAGCCGTTTCCAGAGGATCGAGGGGCCCGAGGTCGACTGGACGGACGAGCAGCGGTCCAGCCGTCCGGTCCGGGAATACCTGGTCGCGCTGGACAACGAGAACCCACCGATCAATCCAACGCAAAAGCCCAAGGCGATATCACCTACAGATCCTGCGGCGGCCTGGACGACGCGTGGTCGTCACAAGGTGATGTTCGGCTATAGCTTGAATTATCTCATCGACATGGAAAA
Source organism: Litoreibacter sp. (assembly GCA_013042765.1). Lineage (GTDB taxonomy): Bacteria > Pseudomonadota > Alphaproteobacteria > Rhodobacterales > Rhodobacteraceae > Litoreibacter. Next base: position 1,363 of record JABDPP010000042.1, on the reverse strand, counting down.
CGCGGTCATCCTGGATGTCGAGGCGACGCCGACACGGATCTCCAAGGAGGTCGATGCGACCGAGACCATGATCGAGCGCACGGAGGAGCGCTTCGCTCTCAAGCCCGATCGCCTGGCCGGCGATGTGGCCTATGGGACGGGAGAAATGCTCGGCTGGCTGGTTGACCATGACATCGATCCGCACATTCCGGTCTGGGACAAGGCCAAGCGCGGCGATGGGACGTTCTCAAGGACCGACTTCATCTATGACAAAGCGCGTGACCTCTATATCTGCCCGGGCGCGAAGCTCTTGAAGACCACCGGCAGGCTCCATTCCGACAACATCTATCGCTATATAGCGAGCAAGCATGATTGCGATGCCTGCCCACTGAAACCGAAATGCTGTCCCAATACACCGGCGCGACGGATCCCGCGCAGCCCAAACGAGGCCGCTCGCGACATGACCCGCGCGTTGATGGAGACCGAGGCCTACGCTTTGTCGAGCGGCGAACGCAAGAAGATCGAAGCGCTCTTTGGCGAGGCCAAGCATATTCTCTCGATGGCAAGGCTTAGACTGAGGGGCCTGACCGGGGCGCACGACGAGTTCCTCCTGACCGCGACCGTCCAGAACCTCAAAAGGCTCGCCAATCACACAACAAGACCGCCGCCGCAGCCCATGATGACTTGATCCATGCCAAAAGAATTGAAACCAGAAACCCGATCAACCCAAACCGCCTGAGCACAGCAGCTCAGGCGACAAGAAAACGTCCGCTCCTTCTAAAAGCGGACATCCGAACTCAGCTCCGACCAGACTTCTTCAACAACCTCAGCCAGCAGCAGAAATTGCACGTAGCTTCGATTCAGCTGTGATCCTGAAATCGGCGAACTCGGTTGCTCCAGACGCCAGCTCTCATCTGCACTTAGACATCCACGTAGTCGTGGGCAAATTGCAGCGCATCATCCGCGCGGGTGCAGGAGAAGGTCAAAACGTTCGGCTCAATCCTGAAATGCTCGATTAGGCCGTTCCATGTAATCATCATAAACCGCTCGCTGCGCTCTCCAACTAGAAGCGATGGCATCTTTGAAGTCACACCCAAGGCTCGGGCGAATTCGAGATTCCCGTCCGAGAGAAACTGAATCTGACGATGCGGATCGAGTTGACGCGCCCATTCGTCGAGCACGAACGGATCGTTGGATGCTAAGCAGATTAATTTCGAGAATCCACTCTGCTTCAGTTCCGTGGCGTTACGGATAAAATCCGGAATATGTTGCTTTGTGCATACCGGCGTGAACGCGCCAGGAACGCCAATCGTAACGATCCGCTCGCTCTTGAAAACCTTCTCGGCATCGATTGTCTGCAAATCATCGTTCTCCAGAAAGCCTA
>JABDPP010000036.1 GCA_013042765.1 Litoreibacter sp. | reverse complement strand
GGATAGACCTCGAAGGTTTCCGGCAGGGGCAGGGGCGCGGTGTAGCTGCTGATCGCATCCCACGGGCGGGAGACTTCAAGTTCGGTGAAATTGCGGATCGAGCGGGACGGAGACTTCAGCGCCTTCAGCACGCCCAGTGGCGACCAGCTGAACTTGTAGCGGAAGGCGTTGGCGATCTTCGGCACGCCGCCGCAATAGGACTTGAACGTCAGCGCGTTGGCGGTGCTGTAGGCGCCGCTGGCCCGGTAGTCGGCGACCAGCCAATGGGCCATCAGGTGATCGATGCCCGGATCGAGCCCGCCCTCGTTCACCAGCCGCACCCCGGCCTGCTCGGCCACTTCGTCCAGCGCCCGCATCTCCGGGGAGATGTAGCTGGAACTCACGAAATGCGCCGTCTTCGAAATGCAAAGCTCGGCCAATGGCACGTGCCAGTCCCCCGGCAGCATGGAGACCACGACATCGTCTTTCTCCAGCGCAGCCGCCAGAGCGTCCATGTCAAACGCGCTGATCCGGTTGGTCAGATCGCCCACGGCGGCCACCGCCTTGTCGACGGAGCGGTTCCAGACCTGCACGTCATGGCCGCTTTCGATCAGGCGCCGAAGCCCCGGAATGGCCGAAAGGCCCGTGCCGCACCAATGGACTGTCATCTTACAAACTCCCGATATGCTGGTCGAAGCGCGCTTTTGCCCGCCCCCAGACGCCGTCCTCGAGCTTGTCGAGTGTCGCAAGCGAGGGCAAGAGCTGGCTGGCATAATCCTGCGACGATTCCACCGGCAGCATCGAGGGCAGATTGTCGATCGCGGTCACATCGAGCGGGGGCGCGTCATGGACCCGCAGCGCCGGCGCGTCCCAGCTGGTGACGCGGTCATAGACCTTGATCGGGGAAAAATCGCTGTCCGGATCGCAGGCGATATCGCCGATCACGCTCAGGCTCCGCGCTGCTGTCGTGGCCGATGCAGGCACGAAAACCGGTGTGCCGGGCTGCGCCAGAATGCAATTGAGGAAAATGTCATGCTCAAGGATTTCGGGGAAAGGCCCGCCGGAGGCTGTCTCAGCCATGTCCCACCGGGTGACTTGAACGCCGAGCGCCGTGCACAGATCCGTGGCCCCGCTGCCGACCCGGCCCAAAGCGCCGATGATGATCGCACGCGGCGGTTGCGCGCTGACCGCTGTCATCTGTGTTTGCAGATCCTCCAGCATTCGCGCCGAAGCCGGATAGACACCGACCGGACCGGCAATCGCGCTGCTCTGCTGTGCCAGCCAGCATTTCACGGCGACTGCGGCCCCTGCATAGCCCGCCCAGTAGCCGAAAGCCGCGACGCGCCGCCCGTCCGTGTCGACGAGGTATTCCAGATCGTAAAGCGTGCCGCCGCCGGCCTTGAAACGCTCCAGCAGGATACGGCCTGCGGGCTGGCCCTTGTAGGCGTGGCCGAACATGATGTGGCGGTGGGTCAGCGGCGTGCCGTCCTCCGGCAGTTCCTTCAACCCGAAAATGATCGCATCGTTCGGCGCCTCGGGCCAGCTGTTCTCAGGCGCGATCTCGCAGCCCGCCGCGCGGTAGCCTTGGGTGGCGATCGCCCGGACCGAGCTGTCCTCGACCGTGACGCGAATCCCCGCGGCGCGCAGCGCTTCGGCGCCTTCGGGGGTCAGTCCGACCCGTTCCTCGTGATCGCGCTGCTCGGCGCGGATCCATAGATGTGTCATGGCATGCCCTCTTTGCCCTCCGGTCTATGACAGGGGCCGAATTACGACAATGCAATTGTTGGGCTTCGGTCAGGCCGGCGAGGATCTGGAATTCACGCGGCGTTCACGCGCAATCACATTATTTGAACGCTCGTTCATAAAATTAGATTGACCTTTTCAAATTTCCCCACGCAGTATGCTTGAAAAATCATCGAATGATGAACGGCCGGAGAATCCGGCAGGGAGGAAAATTTGGCGCAACAGTCACCGGCTTCGGCCGAGCTCACGACTATTCCGCGTCTGCTGGCGCGAAATGCTGTCCGGTTCGGGACGAAGCCTGCCTATCGCGAGAAGGAATTCGGGATCTGGCAAAGCTGGAGCTGGGCCGAGACCGCCGATGAGATCGAAGCGCTCGCGCTGGGATTCCTGACGTTGGGGGTCAACCCGGGCGACCACATCGCCATAATCGGGCGCAACCGGCCCTACCTCTACTGGTCCATGGTTGCCGCGCAGACGGTGGGTGCGGTGCCGGTGCCGCTCTATCAGGATGCGGTGGCCGACGAGATCGCCTACGTGCTCGACCATTGCGGCGCGCGCTTTGTCGTGGTGCAGGATCAGGAGCAGGTCGACAAGGTTCTCGAGATACAGGACCAGTTGACCACGCATCTCGATCACATGGTCTATCTCGACCCGCGTGGGATGCGGAAATACGATCATATCCACCTGACCAAGCTGGCCGATCTGCAGGACAAGGGCCGCGCCGCGAAATCGGAGTTGGGCGCAGAGCTTGCAGCGCGCGAGGCCAGTCACGACTATGACGACACCTGCGTGATGCTCTACACCTCCGGCACCACCGGCCGGCCCAAAGGCGTTGTGTTGTCGAACCGCAATATCATCGAGACTTCGAAGAACTCCGCGGAGTTCGATCATCTCGAACCCGGTGACGAGGTGCTGGCCTACCTGCCGATGGCATGGGTGGGCGATTTCATCTTCTCGATCGGGCAAGCCTACTGGACGGGCTTCTGCGTGAACTGTCCCGAAAGCGCTGAGACAATGCAGACCGATCTGCGCGAGATCGGCCCGACCTATTATTTCGCGCCGCCGCGTGTCTTCGAGGGCCAGCTGACAAACGTCATGATCCGCATGGAGGATGCCAGCCGGTTCAAGCAATGGCTGTTCCGGGTCTTCATGGACCATGCCCGCAAGGTCGGTCCGGCGTTGCTCGACGGCAAACCCGTGGGCACCATGGACCGGCTGAAATACAAGCTGGGCGAATTCATGGTCTACGGCCCGCTGAAAAACACGCTGGGCTTCTCGCGGGTGCGCGTGGGCTACACCGCGGGTGAGGCGATCGGGCCGGAGATCTTCGATTTCTACCGTTCGCTGGCTATCAACCTCAAGCAACTCTACGGCCAGACCGAGGCCTCCGTGTTCATCACCCAGCAGCCCGATCACGAGGTGCGGGCCGATACGGTCGGCGTGCCGTCACCGGGGGTGGAAATCCGGATCGACGACACCGGCGAGGTGTTCTACCGATCGCCCGGCGTGTTCGTGGAGTATTTCAAGAACCCCGACAGCACCGCCGACACCAAGGATGCGGAAGGCTGGGTCGCCACCGGCGATGCCGGTTTCATCGAGGAGGACACCGGCCACCTGCGCATCATCGACCGCGCCAAGGATGTGGGCAAAATGGCCGACGGGTCGCTGTTCGCGCCAAAATACGTCGAGAACAAGCTGAAGTTTTTCCCCAATATCCTCGAGGTGGTGGTCTTCGGAAACGGGCGTGAGATGTGCACCGCCTTCATCAATATCGACCTGACCGCCGTGGGCAACTGGGCCGAACGCAACAACATCGCCTATTCCTCCTACCAGGAACTGGCCGGCCATCCGATGGTGCTGGAGACGATCCAAAGCCATGTGGAGGAGGTCAATGTCTCGGTCGCCGCCGATCCGATGCTGGCGGGCTGCCAGGTGCACCGGTTCCTCGTGCTGCACAAGCAGCTCGATGCCGATGACGGAGAGTTGACCCGCACCCAGAAAGTGCGCCGCCGCATCATCGAGGAGAAATATGCCGACCTGATCACGGCGCTTTACGACGGCTCGACCACGGTCAGCACCGAGACCGAAGTGACCTACGAGGACGGACGCAAGGGCGCAATCCGGGCAACGCTGGAATTGCGCGACGCAAAGGTGGTCGCGCCAGGTGAGCGGATGGCGGCGGAATGAGGGCCGGAATGCCTCCGGCGGGGATATTTATGGCAAGAAGAAACAGCAGGGGCCGGGCATGAACGATATGAGCGGCGGCAATTACGTCACCGAGGACGGGCGCAAGATCGGCGGCGTTCTGATGGAGATGAAGAATATCACGCTGCGTTTTGGTGGCGTGACGGCGATCAAGGATATTTCCTTCGATATCCATGAGGGCGAGATCCGCGCGATCATCGGGCCCAACGGGGCTGGCAAGTCCTCGATGCTGAACGTGATTTCGGGGTTCTATAATCCGCAGGAGGGCGAGGTCTTCTTCCGAGGATCCAAGCGCCCGCCGATGAAGCCGTACCAGGTGGCCAACCAGGGCATCGCACGGACGTTTCAGAACATCGCTCTTTTTGAAGGGATGAGCGTTCTGGACAACGTGATGACCGGCCGGCTCACCCAGATGAAGACCAATATGCTGGCGCAGGCGATCTGGAAGGGTAAGGCCGAGCGCGAGGAGGTCGAGAACCGTGAGCTTGTTGAAAAGGTTATCGATTTTCTGGAGATCCAGGCCATTCGCAAGACCCCGGTCGGGCGCCTGCCTTACGGATTGAAGAAACGTGTGGAACTGGCGCGCGCGCTGGCAGCCGAGCCGAAGCTGCTTTTGCTTGATGAGCCGATGGCGGGCATGAATGTCGAGGAGAAGGAGGACATGTCGCGCTTTATCCTTGATGTGAATGACGAGTTCAGCACCACGATCGCCCTGATCGAGCATGACATGGGCGTGGTGATGGATCTCAGCGACCGTGTTGTGGTGATGGATTACGGCAAGAAGATCGGCGATGGCACGCCCGACGAGGTCCGCAACAACCAGGACGTTGTCGATGCCTATCTGGGGGTGTCCCATGACTGAACTTTGCCGGATGAACCGCTTGCCGAAAGGGGAGGGCGCTGATGCCTGATCAAGTGCTTTTTGCAATGGAAGTGACCCTGAACGGGCTCATGGCCGGGGTGCTTTACGCCCTTGTCGCGCTGGGGTTCGTACTGATCTTCAAGGCGTCGGGGATTTTCAACTACGCGCAGGGTGTGATGGCGCTGTTCTCGGCGCTGACGCTGGTGGGGATCATGGA
>JABDPP010000033.1 GCA_013042765.1 Litoreibacter sp. | reverse complement strand
CGTTCATGCCGGTTACGCAATGGAGCCTTGTAAAACGATGAGCGGGATACTTTACGGCGTCGGTGTCGGACCGGGCGATCCAGAGCTGATTACGCTCAAGGCCGCGCGTCTGATTGAGAACGCCTCTGCCATTGCCTATCCCACGCTTGCCGCGGGTGAGAGTTTTGCTCGGGCGATTGCTGCGGGGCTGATCGGGCCGGACACGTTTGAAATCAGCATGGACGTTCCGATGACGACGGACCGTGCGCCGGCACAGGCTGCCTATGATACGGGGGCCGCGCAGATCGCGAACCACCTGGAGCGCGGCGAAGATGTCGTCTGCCTGTGCGAAGGCGATCCTTTTTTCTACGGCTCGTTCATGTATCTCTTCGCGCGCCTGTCTGGGCGGTTCAACGTGGAGGTGGTTCCGGGCGTTACCTCCGTTACCGCCTGTGCCGCGAGGGCCGGGATGCCGCTCGCCGCGCGCAACGAAAGGTTGACTGTGCTGCCGGGGCCTTTGCCGGCATACGAGTTGCGGAGCAGGATCGATGGCGCGGAAAGCGTGGCCATCATGAAAGTGGGCCGTCATCTGGCCAAGATCCGCAAGGTTCTGGATGAACTCGGTCTGTCCGGACAGGCGGTCTACGTGGAGCGTGCGACGCTTGCGGAAGAAAAGGTCCTTCCGATCGCGCAGGCGCCTGAAGACGCGCCCTATTTTTCGATGATCCTGCTGACGAAAGGGGCTGACCCATGGCTGTGACACCGGTCGTTGTTTGTGTGAGCCAATCCGGCGCCGAGGTCGGGCGACAGATCGCGGAGGCGCTTGATGTGCCTCTGCATGGTCGCGCCGAGCGTGTTGAAAATGCAGATTCGTATTTTGCCAATGCGCTTGATCATGTGAGAGACCTCTTTGCCAGTGGAACGCCGGTGATCGGGGTTTGTGCGTCGGGGATCCTGATCCGAGCTGTGGCTCCAATGCTCGTCGACAAGACCACGGAGCCGCCCGTTCTCAGCGTGTCCGATGACGGTGGGGTGGTAATCCCGCTTCTGGGTGGGCATCGCGGCGCGAACCGGCTTGCAGCGCGGATTGCGGAACTTCTGAATGCCAAAGCCGCGATTACCACCGCGGGAGACGTCGCACTCGGGATTGCGCTCGACGCGCCGCCGCCAGGCTGGCGTTTGGCAAACCCTCAGGATGCGAAAGGCGCGATGGCGTCCATCCTGTCGGACGGAGCGCCGAAGATCGAAGGCGAGAATATCTGGGACATCAAGCCGGGCCAAGGGCCGGTGACGCTGATCACCAGCGAGGCGCCCCGCAAGCCCGCGGCGGGCGAAATGATCTATCATCCGCAGAGATTTGCGCTGGGCCTCGGTTGCGCCCGTGGTTGCTCTTCCGAGGAGATGTGGGATCTCGTGATCGGTTGCCTTGCGGAGGCTGGTATTGCGCCGCAGGCCGTGGCGGCGGTTACCTCGCTCGATCTGAAGGCCGATGAAGCGGCGATGATCGAGACTGCAAAACGTCTTGGTGTCCCGTTCCGGATTTTTTCGGCAGATGAGTTAGAACGGGAAGCCGGTCGTCTCGCTTCGCCCTCGGAGGTCGTCTTCTCCGAGGTCGGGTGTCACGGTGTCGCCGAAGGCGCCGCGCTGGCACTGGCAGGGCCGGAGGCGGCGCTGGTCTTGCCAAAGCAAAAGACGGCCAACGCGACTTGTGCTGTCGCGCGGACGGACAAGCCGATCGTTGACATGGCGGGGCGTGCCCGGGGCCGTTTGTCTGTCATCGGGATTGGTCCGGGGCAGTCCGGTTGGCGCACGCCAGAGGCTTCTCGACTCGTCGCGGAGGCGGATGAACTGGTTGGCTACGGACTCTACATCGATCTTCTCGGACCGCTTGCGTCCGGCAAGCCGAGATCCGATTTTCCGCTGGGCGGTGAAGAGGATCGATGTCGCTATGCGCTCGAGCGGGCCGGCGAGGGGCGCAACGTCGCGCTGATCTGTTCGGGCGATGCGGGGATTTACGCGATGGCGGCGCTGGTATTTGAGCTGTTGGACCGATCGCATGATGAAAAGGGTGTGAGCGAGGCGGCGCGGCGCGTCGAGGTCGTCTGCACCCCCGGAGTGTCTGCCCTGCAAGGCGCTGCGGCCCGCGCTGGTGCGCCATTGGGGCACGATTTTTGTGCGATTTCCCTCAGCGATTTACTGACGCCGCGCGAAGATATCGTGAAGCGGCTGCATGCGGCGGCTGCCGGGGATTTCGTGATCGCATTCTACAATCCGGTCTCGCGCAGGCGCCGGACGCTGCTCGCGGAGGCGCGTGATATTCTGCTGCAGCATCGTCCCGACGACACGCCGGTTATGCTGGCCAGTTCGCTGGGCCGTCCCGATGAGCATGTGCGCTACAGAGCTTTGTCGGAGTTGGATGTTGACGAGGTCGACATGCTGACAGTTGTTCTGGTGGGGTCGTCTAACTCGAAACTGGCGCAGCTTGGCGACGGGCCACGCATGTATACACCGCGTGGTTACGCGCGAAAGATCGACGGCGATCTGGCGGTTGGGTGAGCGACGCCTCCGGCGGGGATATTTCCGGAGAAATGAAGGGTGAAGGCATGACGGTTTATTTTATCGGCGCGGGGCCGGGGGATCCGGAGCTCCTGACCCTGAAGGCTCAGAGGGTTATTTCGCGCTGCCCGGTCTGCCTTTACGCGGGCTCGCTGGTGCCTGCTGAGGTCGTGGCATGCGCGCCGGAGGGGGCACTGGTGCGTGATACTGCAACGATGACGCTGGATGAGACGCATGCGCAGATTCTCGAGGCGCACGGGGCTGGCCAGGATGTGGCGCGGGTCCATTCGGGGGATCCGTCGCTTTATGGTGCGATCGCCGAACAGATCAGGCGACTGAAGGCGGACGGGATCGCCTACGAGATCATTCCCGGCGTGCCAGCCTATGCAGCAGCGGCGGCGGCGCTGGGGCAGGAACTGACGGTTCCCGAAATCGCCCAATCTATTGTGCTGACCCGAATGTCGATGAAATCAACCTCGATGCCGTCGGGGGAGACCCTCGAGAACTTCGCGAGAACCGGTGCGACTCTGGCGATCCATCTCGGCATACGGGCCTTGCGTGAGATCGAGCGGCAACTGATCCCGCATTACGGTGCGGATTGTCCGGTTGTGGTGGCCTATCGCGCGTCCTGGCCGGATCAGCTGTTTCTACGGGGCACGCTGGCCGATATCCGCAAAAGAGTTCGGGCTGAGAAGATCACGCGGACCGCGCTGATTCTCGTTGGGCCCGCGCTGGCGGAGATCAAGGATTTCCGCGATTCCGCGCTCTACGACGCCGAGACGCCGCATGTTTTGAGGCCTCGTGTGCGGGTTTCGAAAGCGTAAATGGGAATTTTGCGAATATTTTCTTGATCTTAGAGAAAAATACGCCAATTTTGAGGTCTGTAGTGTTCCTGACCTGGAAGTTTGCCATGTCGATGTATTTGTCCAAAGAAGTCCGTGAAGGCCTCAAACTGGCCTTGAAATCAGATCGCCGAAAACGCGCCCGTTTGCGTGTACAAGCCGGCGACAAGATGATCCCCATCCTCAAGTTTGAAGAGAATAATTTCGCCGTCGATGCGGCGGAGGCACCACAATTGCGTGGCTTCGTCGATATTTTCGACGGGTCGAAGCATCTCTACCAAGCCTTGATCGTGGCATCGGATCTCCAAGGCGAGGAGATGCGTTTCGAATTCAAACGCAATACGCGGGCTGCCGATCGCCCCGCGGTTGATTTCGAGCGTGACAAGAACGCGCCGGTCGCCTTGTTGAAGTCGCATTGAGCGGACTTCTTCAACTGTCATAAAACGCTTTCCCAGAAGTGCATTCCGGGCCTATCATCCGTCGCTGAACGGAGGATGCCATGGACGCCAGTTTCTCACGTCGCAAGCTTTTAACACCTGCAGAGTTGCGGGAGCTGACGTCGCGGTCCGATGCGCGGGGGGCTCTTCAGATGGGAAGCCATCTGGTGGCGATCGGACTGTTCGGCTACCTTCACGCGCTCGCCCTTGGAACGGGTTGGATCCTGCTCACTGGTTTGGCGCTCGGGGTGTTGTTGAATTTTCTTTACGCCGCACAGCACGAGTTGAGCCACGCAACGGTTTTCAGAACACGCAGACTTAACACGCTCTTTGGCCGCATAATCGGGTTCATTCAGATCTTCCCCCGCGATTTCGATCAGATCATGCATTTTGCCCATCATCAGTACACGCAGGACTGGGAGCGAGACGGAGAACTGGTGCGGGAGCCGTACACGCTGACCACCTACCTGCTCTGGCTGTTCGGAGTGACCTATTGGCGCAATCGTGTAGTGGGTCTGATCCGGCGCGCGCGAGGGGTCATCGTGGAGCCCTATATCCGCCCAGAGGAAGAGACCCGCGTGATCCGCGAGGCGCGGGTACATGTCGTCCTCTATCTGGCGATTGTGCTCATTTCGGTTCTGGCCGGAAGCTGGGCTGTGCTGACGTTCTGGATTGTACCGATGGTGCTGACGAAACCCATCCACCAACTGCAGAACACCATCGAACACCTGGGGTTGAGCCACGAGGATGATATTCTCGAGAATACCCGCTCGACCCGGGCCAATGCGCTGATCCGCTGGCTGTGCTGGCAGATGCCCTACCACACGGCGCATCATACGTTTCCCGCGGTCCCGTTCTGGAAGTTGCGTGCACTCAACGACAAGATCGAGGTCGCCGCGGGCAATGTGCACCGCATGGGTTGGATCGAGTTCCAGATCGAGGTGATCCGCAAACTGGCCCAGAAAGATGAGAGCCAGTATCCTATGAACGAGGTCTGGATCGTGCCGCTCGAGGGTGGCCGGACGGCGCGCGTGCCGGCGGAGTGAACGACCTCAAGGTCTATACTTCGCTTTGGGCGATGCAGCCGCATGATCAGAGCGGCGTCAAACTGCCCTATGATCAAGTCTGCGAAATGGTTGTGGGCGCAGGTTTCGATGGTATGGCGATTGATCTTGGTGCTTCGGACGTCGCCACGGCTCATGCGGTCCGCCCATATATGGAGCAAAACGGCCTGACGCCGCTGATCGTGGCCTTCCCTAAGACGATCGATAGCCTAGAAGACACGTTGTATATGGCTGCGGATTTCGGGGCGCCTTTTGTCGACGTGATCGGGCAGGTCATGCCGATCACGCTAGATGAGATGATCCCTGTCATCGAGGCCTGGATCAATATGTCGGACCGCATCGGTATGCCAATCCAGTTCGAGACCCACCGAAATTGCATCACCAATGACCTCTACACGACGCTGCAACTGCTCGATCGCATCCCGGAGATGCGGATTTGCGCCGACCTGTCGCATTATGTGGTGGATCGCGAATTCTGGTTCCCGCTGTCTGATCATGATTTGGGGTTGATCAGCCGTGTTCTGGAGCGCTCTGACAGTTTTCAGGGGCGCGTAGCAAGTCGGCAGCAAATCCAGCTTCAGCTTAATTTTCCGCAGAACCAGAAATGGGTGGAACTCTTCAAGGGCTGGTGGCGTGAAGGCTTGAGCGCGTGGCGGGATAGAAACTCGACGGGAGACTGCATCTTTGTCTGTGAGCTGGGGCCACCGGAATATGCAATGACGGGGCCGGACGGTCGGGAGATGTCGAACCGCTGGCAGGAGGCGAAGGTGATACAGAAATGGATTCGCGAGATTTGGGACGATCTCCGAAACTGATTTTCATTCACGCAATTTTATTCGAACAATTACAATTTTTTCAGATCAGTATTGTTTATTTTCTCCCAAAGCCGTTGAACTTTGCCAAGTCCTACCAGCCAATTTTCTTAAGCTCCGCGCAAACATGACGGAGAAGTAAGATGATCCAAACCCCTTACCTTTTGTTCCTAGGCGATGCGCAGGACGGACTGGCGGCGAAAGTGGCGCAGGGCATCAAGGACTGGCGCCCTGAGAATGCCGCGGGTCAGTTCCGGTTGCCCGACTGCAACACGAGCGTTGGTCTTCCGGATCTGACGCTGGAAGAAGCGAAAGCGGCAGGCGCCCGGACGCTGGTCATTGGGGTTGCCAACCGGGGCGGCTATATTTCGAACGCTTGGAAAGAGGTTCTCGTCGAGGCGTTGCGGATGGGGTTCGATCTGGCTTCGGGCCTGCATAACTTGCTGCGCGATGAGGATGAACTGGTTGCGGCAGCGCGCGTGAACGGCCGCACGCTTCATGATGTGCGGGTGCCGTCTGTGGCCTATCCGATTGCAAATGGCGTCAAGCGGAGCGGGAAGCGCTGCCTCGCCGTGGGAACTGATTGTTCCGTGGGGAAAATGTACACCGGACTAGCCATGGATGCGGAGATGCGCAAGCGCGGCATGAAGTCCACCTTCCGCCCGACGGGGCAGACCGGGATCCTGATCACCGGGGGCGGTGTGCCGCTCGATGCCGTGATCGCGGATTTTCTGGCGGGTGCTGTCGAGTATCTTACGCCGGACAACGACGATGATCATTGGGATCATATCGAGGGGCAGGGCAGCCTTTTTCACGTCTCCTATTCGGGCGTGACCATGGCGCTTGTGCATGGGGGACAGCCTGATGCGCTGGTTTTGTGCCACGAACCGACCCGCGCCCATATGCGTGGTTTGCCGGATTACCAGCAGCCTGCGCTAGAGCAGCTACGCGATACCGCGCTGCACATGGCGCGCGTGGCCAACCCCGCCTGCGAGGTGGCCGGTATCTCGGTCAATACCCAGCATCTGTCTGAAGCAGAGGCTGTGGCCTATCTGTCCGATGTCGAGGCCCGTATGGGCTTGCCAACGGTTGACCCTTTCCGGCACGGTGCCGGTCGATTGGTAGATGCACTGGCACAGATCTGAAGGCGTCAGGGCGCGAGTTCGGCGGGTGAGGAACGCACATGACAATTACGGTAACGGCTGACAGCTTTCAGCTGGCCGAAGTGTTCACGATCTCCCGCGGATCCCGCACTGAGGCGCAGGTGCTGACGGTGGATATTCGCCGCGATGGCAATCGGGGGTGTGGCGAATGCGTGCCCTATGCGCGATATGGCGAGACGCTGGAGAGCGTGATCGCCCAGATCGAGGCTCTGCCCGCTGATATTTCGCACGCCGATCTGCAGGATGCCTTGCCTGCGGGGGCCGCGCGAAACGCCGTGGACTGCGCGCTGTGGGATCTGGAGGCCAAGACCTCGGGCGAGCCGGTCTGGAAACTTGCCGGTTTGTCTGCGCCAAAACCCGAAATAACAGCCTATACGCTTTCTCTGGACACGCCCGAGCGCATGGAACGCGCGGCGGCAAAGCATCGCGCCCGTCCGATCCTCAAGATCAAGCTGGGGACGACGGATGACATGGCGCGGCTTGAGGCCGTGCGCCGCGGTGCGCCAGACACAAAGATCATCGTGGATGCAAACGAGGGCTGGACGGCGGAGGTCTATGCCGATCTCGTCCCGCATCTGCAGCGACTGGGTGTGACACTCGTCGAACAACCGCTGCCGGCTGGCGCTGACGACGCGCTTTCGGAGATCGCGCGCCCGGTTCCCATTTGCGCTGACGAAGCCTGTCACGACCGCGCCTCACTGCCTGCGCTCAAAGGCAAGTACGACCTCGTCAATATCAAGCTCGACAAAACTGGCGGGCTGACCGAGGCGCTGGCGCTGCGCGACGCCGCGCGCTCTGAAGGCTACGGTATCATGGTCGGATGCATGATCGGATCTTCGCTCGCGATGGCGCCGGCGGTTCTCGTTGCGCAGGGTGCGGATGTGACGGACCTTGACGCGCCGCTGCTGTTGGCCGAAGACCGTGACCAGCCTTTAGCAATCGACTCTGCCGGTGTGCATCCTGCCACACCCGGCCTTTGGGGATAGGAGACCACCACCATGAGCCGCATCGTCTATGTCAACGGAGACTTTGTTCCCGAGGAGGAGGCGAAAGTTTCCGTCTTCGACCGCGGCTTCCTGTTCGCTGATGGAGTTTACGAGGTCACCAGCGTCTTGGGTGGCAAACTGATCGATTTTGAAGGCCATGCGCGGCGCCTGGAGCGTTCCCTGAACGAGCTGGAAATGGCCTCACCGGTTACCATGGACGAACTTCTGGAGATCCACCGCAGACTGGTGGCCGAGAACGACGTCGAAGAGGGCCTGGTTTACTTGCAGATCACGCGCGGCGCGGCTGATCGTGATTTCATCTATCC
>JABDPP010000032.1 GCA_013042765.1 Litoreibacter sp. | reverse complement strand
GAAAATTGCGGGTGAAAGCCTTTTCAATGATGGCGTTGGCTACGTTGTCTTTCTGGTTCTCGTCGGAATGGCTTTTCCGCATGGTGACAGCCATGGCTCAGGTCTGACTGATGCGGGGATGCTTTTTGTGCAGGAGGCGCTTGGCGGCGCGGCGCTCGGTCTCGGCCTCGGCTGGCTGACCTTCCGGGTGATGCGTCTGATCGATGACTACTCGCTGGAAGTGCTGATCACGCTGGCGCTGGCCTTTGGCGGCTATGAACTGGCGGTTTATCTTCACGTCTCAGCTCCGATCATGGCGGTTTGCGCGGGCCTGCTGATCGGGGATGTCGGCGCCAAACACGGGATGAGCGAGCAGACCCGCGAATATGTCGATGCATTCTGGAAACTGGTCGACGAGATCCTGAACGCGGTGCTGTTTTTGATGATCGGCTTTGAGGTCTTCGCAGTGGCCTTCTCATTTGAAGCATTTGCCGCTGGTGTGATGACCATCGGGTTGGTGTTGCTGGCCCGCCTTGCGGCTGTGGCCGTGCCAGTGTTCCTGTTGCGGCCGTTTCGCGAGTTCTCACCCGGCGTGGTCCCAATCATGACCTGGGGCGGGCTGAAAGGTGGCATCTCCGTCGCGCTGGCCCTGTCCCTGCCAGAAGGGGAGTGGAAACCCCTGATCCTGACGGCCACCTATGTGGTCGTAATTTTCTCAATCATCGTGCAGGGGCTGACCGTGGCGCCACTTGCCCGACGGCTGGGACGCGAGCCGGATCTCGTTTGAGGCACCACAGAACAGCGTAACCCTGTGCAAAAGGAAAAAGGCTCCCGTCAGACGGGAGCCTCATTCTGTTTTCGACGACAGGATCTAGGCGGCTATTTTGGGGCCTCTGCCCCGCCCGCCTCTGCGCCTGCGCCGCTGTCCCGAGCCTGCGGGCTTTGGAGCACCATCGCCTTTGGGCTTGTTGCCAAAGCGGCGCCCGCCGGGTTTCTTGCCTCCGCT
Source organism: Litoreibacter sp. (assembly GCA_013042765.1). Taxonomy (GTDB): domain Bacteria; phylum Pseudomonadota; class Alphaproteobacteria; order Rhodobacterales; family Rhodobacteraceae; genus Litoreibacter. The sequence continues at coordinate 12,383 of JABDPP010000032.1, read as the reverse complement.
GGGGCGCCCTCCGCCACGCTTGGGCTTGGGCTCTTCCTCTTCCACCGACCAACGCGAGCCACCGGCCACAGGGATCGCGATTTTCATGACCTTCTCGATCGCCTTGAGTTCGCCCATCTCGTCGGGCGCGCAGAACGCAATCGCTTCACCGTCGCGACCGGCACGGGCCGTGCGGCCGATCCGGTGCACATAGTTCTCAGGCACGTTGGGCAGGTCGAAATTATAGACAAAGCCGACGCCCGGGATGTCGATGCCGCGGGCCGCGACATCAGTGGCCACGAGGATGCGCAACTTGCCTTCCTTGAAGGCCGCAAGCGCGCGGTCGCGCTGGTTCTGGCTCTTGTTGCCGTGGATGGAACCCGCAGCGAACCCGGCCCGGTCCAGCTGTTTCATCAGCCGCTCGGCGCCATGTTTGGTCCGTGTGAAGACCAGAGCCAGATCATCGCGGTGCTTGTCGAGCAGTTCGACCAGCAGTTCGCCCTTGGCGGCCTTGGCCACGAAACGGACCGACTGGGTAACTTTGTCGGCTGCCTTGCCTGGCGGTGAAACCTGCACTTTGCGGGGATGATCCAGATAAGTGGCAGCCAATTCTTCCATGAGCTTCGGCATGGTGGCCGAGAAAAGGAGCGTCTGGCGTTTCTCCGGCAGCAGCTTGGCGATCTGGCGCAATGCGTGAATGAAGCCCATGTCGAGCATCTGGTCTGCCTCGTCGAGCACCAGGTATTCGGCCTCGCTCAGGGTCAGGGCGCCTTGTTCCAGAAGATCAATCAGACGGCCCGGCGTTGCGACAAGGATGTCGGTGCCACGCTCAAGGCGTTTCTTCTGAGCGTGCATCGAGAGCCCGCCCACAACCATGTTGATCTTGAGATGGCCGCCGCCCTGAAACGTCACCAGCGCATCGCAGATCTGTTTGGCCAGTTCTCGTGTTGGGGCCAGAATCAGGCCGCGCACGGTTTTCGGGGCGGGTTTCTCCCCGATTTTGATGATCTTATGAATGATCGGCAGGCCGAAGGCCGCTGTTTTGCCGGTGCCGGTCTGTGCCAGACCCATGACGTCGCGACCGGACAGAACGATCGGGATCGCCTCTTCCTGGATCGGTGTTGGAGTAACCAGACCGTTCTCGGCCAGTTTCTCAGATAGTTTCTTGCTCAGGCCCAAAGCCTCAAATTTATTCAAAACATGTCCTTTCAAAGACATATGCCAACGGGCCCTGAAAGGGCCTGCGTCGCGTTACAAAGGTCGCGGAAGCGTTTCTTCCGCCGGACCCTATCGCGTGATATTGGGAACGTTTTTGCGAGGCGATGCTTGGCCGGAAATTCCGGTTCACGCGGCATGTTAAGCCTCGGCTTGGGTTGCAAATGTGCGCTGTAGCCAAATAAGTCAAGCTTTTTGACCAAAATAGCGGTTCAGCGTGTCGTCACGGCTTCTGTCACGACGAGGGAAATCAGGGGTGGAGCCCCCTGCTCCGATCCCTTAAAAACGGTGCCAAACGGGGGATCCGAATGGCAGACGTAAAGTCCGAAACGATCATAAGCCGGAGCGCAGCCAAAGGGTTGCGCATGACCGGCCAACGCCGCGTGATTGCACAGGTCCTGCAAGACAGTGACGATCATCCAGACGTCGAGGAGTTGCACGCACGGGCGGCGAAGGTCGACCCGGGGATCTCGATCGCGACGGTTTATCGGACGGTCAAACTGTTCGAGGAAGCCGGCATTCTCGAGCGGCTCGAGTTCGGCGATGGGCGCGCCCGGTATGAGGATGCCGAGCGTGACCATCACGACCACCTGATCGACATGCAGACCGGTGAAGTGATCGAATTCGTCGATCCTGAAATCGAGGAACTCCAGGAACGGATCGCCAGACGATTGGGCTACGACCTGAAGGGCCATCGCCTTGAGCTTTACGGCGTTAAACAGGGCGAGTGATCGGCACGCTGACGCGCCGTATTGCCCCGACTCCCTTCCCCGCCTATACCGCAACTCAAACACACTGACTTCCCTGTCATCTGACGCAAGGACCCCTCCCCATGAGCACGATCATCGACATCTATGCGCGTGAAATTCTCGACAGCCGCGGCAATCCCACCGTCGAGGTCGACGTGACGCTCGAAGACGGGACACTGGGCCGTGCCGCAGTGCCGTCGGGCGCGTCCACCGGCGCCTACGAGGCCGTCGAAAAGCGCGACGGGGATGCAAAGCGCTACATGGGCAAGGGCGTCCTGGAAGCCGTCGCCGCCGTCAACGGCGAGATCGCCAACGGCCTTCTGGGAGAAGACGCCACCGATCAGGTCGGCATCGACGCCTTGATGATCGAGATGGACGGCACCGACAACAAGGGGCGCCTGGGAGCAAATGCGATCCTTGGTGTCTCGATGGCAGTAGCAAAGGCTGCCGCAGATTTCACAACCCAGCCGCTTTATCGCTATGTGGGCGGCACTTCGGCTCGCGTGCTGCCGGTTCCGATGATGAACATCATAAATGGCGGCGAGCATGCCGACAACCCGATCGACATCCAGGAATTCATGATCATGCCGGTCGCTGCGGAGAATATCCGCGACGCCGTGCGCATGGGTTCAGAAGTGTTCCACACGCTGAAAAAGGAGCTCTCCGCCGCAGGCCTGTCCACCGGGATAGGCGATGAAGGCGGGTTTGCCCCCAACTTAAGCTCGACCCGGGATGCGCTGGATTTTGTTCTGAAGTCGATCGAAAAGGCCGGTTACGCGCCGGGTGAGGAGATCTTCCTGGCCCTCGATTGCGCCGCGACGGAGTATTTCAAGGACGGGAAATATGTGCTTTCGGGCGAGGGAAAGACGCTCAGCCCCACAGAAAATGTCGAATACCTGCAGGCCCTTGCTAAGGATTACCCGATCATCAGCATCGAGGACGGGTGCGCGGAGGACGATTGGGACGGTTGGGTCGCACTGACCGAAGCGCTGGGCGAGAAAGTGCAACTGGTAGGAGATGATCTGTTCGTAACAAACCCCGCCCGTCTGGCTGAGGGTATCGAGAAGGGGGCCGCAAACTCCCTTCTGGTCAAGGTCAACCAGATCGGCACGCTGACCGAGACACTGCGGGCCGTCGACATGGCCCACCGCGCGAAGATGACCTGCGTGATGAGCCACCGCTCCGGCGAGACGGAAGACGCGACGATCGCAGATCTGGCCGTCGCGACCAATTGTGGACAGATCAAAACCGGCTCGCTCGCACGCTCGGATCGGTTGGCGAAATACAACCAGCTGATCCGTATCGAGGAATCGCTTGGGGAATCCGCGGAATATGCCGGGCGCACGATCCTCAAATAAATAGCGGTGCCTTGACCATGACGACAGCGCAGGACTTGATCGAGCGGCTCTCGCTTGAACCGCACCCCGAGGGCGGCTGGTATCGCCAGACATGGATCGAGGAGACCGCCAGCGGGCGCCGCCCCGCCGGAACCTGCATCTATTACCTCCTCGACGAAGGTGGGATGAGCCATTGGCACAGGGTCGATGCAACCGAGATCTGGCATTTCTACGTCGGGGCGCCGCTGACCCTAAGACTATCCGAGACCGACGAAGGCCCGGCCCGGACCCATGTGCTCGGCCCGGACTTCAGCGCCGGACAGAGCCCCCAAGTGATCGTGCCAAAGGATTGCTGGCAGGCGGCCCGCGCCTATCAGGGATGGTCTCTGGTGGGATGCACCGTCTCGCCGGGCTTTCAGTTCTCGGGCTTCACGATGGCCCCGGATGGCTTTGACATCACGTAAAGGGACCAGCGCTTACTGGCGCGGCCGAGACAGGATTCCGCCACCAATCAAAGCCCCGACACCTGTTGTAGATGGCCCAGACGTGGGCAGGCCGCGCGCCACGCGGACAGCTAGGTAGGCGAATGCCTGTGCCTCCAGCATGTCGCCGTCGAGCCCAACCTCCTCGACCGCGATGACATTGGCCGGAAGATCCAACTGCAGCGCTGCCATGAGTGCCGGGTTCCGGCGCCCACCGCCGGTCACAAGCACACGCTCGGGCATGCGTGGCAAATGCTCCATCCCGCGTGCCACCGCCGCGCTGGCACACGCGGCCAAGGTTGCACAAGCGTCTGCATCCGAGAGGTTCGCAACACGCGTGCCCAGCAGTCCGAAATCGTCGCGATCCAGAGACTTCGGCGGTATCTTCAGAAAATAAGGCGCTTCGAGAAAATTAGTTACAATGTCCGCATCAGCCTGCCCTGCAAGCGCCAGGCGCCCGTCTTCATCGCTGCTCTCGCCGCGCCGCGCCTGCACCAGATCATTGATCGGCGCATTGGCGGGTCCGGTGTCAAAGGCCAGAACTGCACCCTCGTCTTCTGCACTGTTCACGGCAGGGTCCACGTAGGTCAGGTTCGCAACCCCGCCGAGATTGAGAAAGACCAAAGGCTCGGACGCTCCAATCCACCTGGCGCAGGCAAAGTGAAAGAATGGCGCCAAGGGCGCACCCTGCCCACCCATCTGCATATCTGCCGTGCGAAAACCCCAGACCACCGGACGACCCAGTATATCGGCCAGAAGCGCACCATCGCCGGCCTGATGGGTGCGCCCACCAGCAGGATCATGGGCGAAGGTTTGACCATGAAACCCCACAAGCCCGACCTCCTCTTTTGCGAGCATTGCGGTCAGAAGGGCAGCATGGGCGGTCTCCACGACCTCTGCGGCCTCCTCGACCCCTGCCTCGCCCGGCCAGCGCCCCAAGGCGCGGCGCAAAACTGCCTGCTCCTGAGGCGCGTACGCGCGGTAGCCAGTCTCGCCGAAGTCTAGAATATCAATGCCGTCCGTGCGCAGAAGTGCTGCGTCCACACCGTCGAGCGACGTCCCTGACATCGCCCCCAAAGCCCAGATCGGATCGCCTGATTTCAACGCCTTCCCCTCGGCCAAACGCCGCATTATAGAGACGGTCGAAACATTGGACGGAAAAACCATGACCTACCACCCCAAATCCGAATTCCTGCGTGTGATGATCGAGCGCGGCTTTCTCGCCGATTGCACCGATTATCAGGGGTTGGACGAAGCGTTGAGCAATGGCGTGGTCCCGGCCTATATCGGCTTTGACGCCACCGCGCAGTCGCTGCATGTGGGTTCCCTGATCCAGATCATGATGTTGCGCTGGCTTCAGAAAACCGGGAATAAGCCCATTGTCTTGATGGGCGGCGGCACCACCAAGGTAGGCGATCCGAGCTTTCGCGCCGATGAGCGCCCTCTGCTGACGCCAGACCAGATCGACGCCAATATCGCGGGCATCAAGCAGGTGTTTTCCCATTACGTGCAGTTCGGCACGCAAGCCACTGATGCGATCATGGTCAACAATGCCGAATGGCTCGATGATCTGAACTACCTCGATTTCCTGCGCGACGTAGGCCGGCATTTCTCGGTCAACCGGATGCTCAGCTTCGAATCGGTGAAATCCCGGCTCGATCGCGAGCAGTCCCTGAGCTTTCTCGAATTCAACTACATGATCCTGCAAGCCTACGACTTCATGGAACTGCACCGCCGTTACGGCTGTCGTCTGCAGATGGGTGGCTCGGATCAATGGGGCAATATCGTCAACGGCATCGACCTGACCCGACGCATTCTCGACAGTCAGCTTTTCGGACTGACCTCACCGCTGCTGACAACGTCTGACGGCAAGAAGATGGGCAAGTCGCAGGATGGGGCGATCTGGCTGAATGCGGAGATGCTCAGCCCCTACGAGTTCTGGCAGTTCTGGCGCAACACGACCGATGCCGATGTGGGCCGGTTCCTCAAGCTTTACACAGAGCTGCCGCTTGCCGAATGCGACCGGCTCGGTGCGCTGGAAGGCTCAGAAATCAACGAAGCGAAAATTGTCCTCGCCAATGAGGTCACTAAACTCCTGCATGGCGCGGAGGCCGCAAAAGCCGCCGAAGCGACCGCGCGCGAAGTGTTCGAGAAGGGCGGAACCGGCGAAGACCTTCCAACCCTCACCCTCTCATCTGAAGATCTGGGCGAGGGCATCTCGGTGGTTCAACTGATCGTGCGCTCCGGGCTCGCGGGTTCCGGCAAAGAGGCCAAGCGCCTGATCGCGGAGAACGGCGCAAAGTTGAACGATGCGCCCCTCACAGATGCGGGTCTTTTCCTAACCGCCAAGGAACTCACCGATCCGATCAAGCTCAGCGCCGGCAAAAAACGCCACGCGCTTGTCGTGCTCGACTAGGTTTCTTTTTGGCAAAAATATCCCCGCGCGGAGCGCTTTTGCCGGGAGGCCAAATCCCTGCCGGAAGGCTTACTGCCGCCAAATTCCGTCCGGAAAAAAGGCCTGAAAGGCAAAAGCAAACATCAGGTCGTGGGGAATGTCCGCGCCGCTCTCGGCATCGCGCACCCGGATGCTTCCCACGGTTTTGCCCCGCGCAATGTTCCGGGTGTCGAGTGCCGAGGCCTGCTCGCCTACCCAGCTGAGCCGCACACCGTTCTCAACAACCTCCTGCTCCGCGCGCAGCCGTGTCAGCGGCCAGGCGTCGTTGCCAACGCGCACCACGCGCTCCATTGGATCGATGCCATCGGGCGGCAAGGCTCCGTCATATAGAAACGGTCGTTTGGAACTGTCATAGCGCACATAAGGGTTGAAGCCGTAGTCGAATCGCTTGCGCGGCGCATCCAGCACCAACCCGTCTGGATTGCGGGCGGCAAAAGCTTCCCAGCTTTCCATCCAGCTGGGCAATTGTTCGAGCGTATCGCCGGCATGTGCGCCTACGATCCCCGCCCCGATCGCCTGCTGCCACCAGCTTTCGGTTTCGCGGTCATACATAACCATGTCGGAATTGCGCAGGTTGCCGCTGACCCCGAATGTCCGAACCTCTTGCTTCACGCGCCGGTCAAACACCATCGCGGAATTGCATAGCGGACAGAACGTCACCGCGACCGGGACACCGCCCATCGTGTCATTTACGATCTCGTGCACCATAAAATAGCGGATCGGATAGGCGCGCGGGGGCTCGCCCTCCATCTCCAGCGCGATGACCGGCTCACGCGGGCTCAGACGGGTCTCGGAATCAACTGAGATCAACTCAGGCTCCCAGACAGCCATGATGCCGTCCTTTCCCGGCCCGCCGGACCGGATCGAATCCAAATCAACCGTCGTCTTAGAGAAATCCGTCTTGGGCCATTGCGCCGACATGAACGGGTTCGAGAAATCCTGTGCGTAGGCAGTTGTCGTCAGCGCAACCGCAATCAACATTCCAAAAAACAAACGGGCCATGATGTCCTCCAGGGGAATTGGAGAGGATCATGGCCCGATCAAGGTGTTCTGCATAGCCTGTCTCACGACAGGTTGAAGAGATGTCAGTCGATGACGCGAACAGCCTGCATCACGTCGGGTGCCCCCGTAACGGCACCCGTGCGCGGGTGACCCCGTTTGATCGCGTCAACCACCTCCATGCCCGAGGTCACCTCACCAACCACCGTATATTGGCCGTTCAGGAAGGAGCCTTCCGCAAACATGATGAAGAACTGACTGTTGGCGGAGTTCGGGTCTTGCGACCGGGCCATACCGACCACGCCGCGGGCGTAGTTGATGTCCGAAAATTCGGCTGGCAGGTCCGGGCGGCTCGAGCCGCCCGTTCCAGCACGACGCATATCCATGCCGAGCTTGCCAAACTCGACATCGCCGGTCTGTGCCATGAACCCGTCGATCACGCGGTGAAAGACCACCCCATCGTAGGCGCCTTCCGACGCCAAGGCGATGATCTGTTCCACATGGGCCGGGGCCACATCCTCGAACAGGTCGATCGAGACCGTGCCGTTGGCCTCGCCAGCGACATCGACCTCGAGCCCGCTTGCGAGCGCCGGGCCTGACGCAACACCCGTCGTCGCCAGCAATGCAGCCAGGGCCAGCTTACGCATCAGCGGCGACCTTCACGCTGAGCATCCGGTCCGGGTTCATCGGCGGCTCGCCACGAACAATTGCATCGACATGCTCCATGCCTTCGATGACACGGCCATAGACCGTGTACTGACCGTTCAGGAAGTGGTTGTCGCTGAAATTGATGAAGAACTGGCTGTTGGCCGAGTTCGGGTTCTGCGAGCGTGCCGCACCCAGTGTGCCGCGGTCATGGGGCAGCTTGGAGAATTCGGCGGGAAGATCTGGCAGGTCCGAACCGCCGGTTCCAGCCATGCGGATGTTGAAATCCTTTTCGAAATTGCCGTTGGCCACATCGCCGGTCTGCGCCATGAAACCGTCGATTACGCGGTGGAACACCACGTTGTCATAGGCACCAGAACGGGCCAGTTCCCTCATGCGGGCAGCATGAAGCGGGGCCACATCGGCCATCAGCTCGATCGTGACGGTCCCATCCTTGAGTTCGATCAGGATAGTGTTTTCGGGGTCTTGAATATCGGCCATATCCGGCGCTCCTTCATTTGAATTTGCGCCAAACTAACCATGCAGGAGGCGGTGTAAACCCCCTCAGCCGAACCGCGAATCCAAAGCGTTTTTTACCGCCGGCGTCACGAAGCCTGAAATGTCGCCACCGAGCCGCGCGATCTCCTTGACCAGCTTTGAGGCCACCGCCTGATGCTGAGCACCGGCCATCAGGAACACCGTCTCGATACTGTCATCCATGGCACGGTTCATACCGACCATCTGGTACTCGTACTCGAAATCCGCCACGGCCCGCAGGCCGCGCACGATCACGTTAGCACCCACATCATGGGCGCATTGGATAAGAAGGTTCTCGAACGGATGGACCTCAATCTCAACACCGCTGTCGGCTGAGAGTGCCTTGCATTCGGCCTCGATCATGGCGACGCGCTCTTCGAGGCTAAACAAAGGCCCCTTGTCACGGTTGATTGCCACCCCGATCACCAGGCGATCGACCAGTGTGCTGGCCCGCCGGATTATGTCGATATGCCCCAGCGTGATGGGATCAAACGTTCCTGGGTACAACGCGGTGCGCATGGGTATTCCCTTCGAGACTTTCACGAACGAAAACTATATCGCGCCCGGGAAATCAAGCCCCTCGGGTAAAGATTGCAGAAAGATCAAAGAGCTGAAGCTCTGTCACAGGGAGTGGCGGTCAATGCCCCATGATCATGCCTTCAAGGGCGTCTTTCTCCATCGCAAGTTCGGTCAGGCGCGCCTTGACCACGTCACCGATGGTGACCAGGCCAACCATATGTCCCGCTTCTACGACCGGCATGTGACGGAATCGGCCTTCGGTCATCTTGGCCAGAATCGCATCTGCGCTCTCATCGCTCGCGCAGGTTGTCAGCTCTGTTGTCATCATTTCGGCCACCGTCTCCGACAGGCATCCTGTACCCCGCTTGCCGATCTCACGGACGATGTCACGCTCCGACAGAATACCCTGGGCGACCTTGCCATCCTCGGAGACGACCACCGAACCGATCTTCCGCGTTGACAGAAGATTGGCCGCATCCGCGACGCTGGCATCGGGTCCGATTGTGACCACGCCGTCATCAGCTTTGGACTTGAGTATCTGGCGAACGAGCATCGTATCCTCCTTGTTGAGAACGGGATATGGAACAATATGGTCCACCGATGGAGGGGCTTGCGTCAAGTCTGCTGTGTCCTAAGGCCGCGTCTAATGGCCAAATCCGGCCCGATTGAGCCCTTTCCCCGGCGTAAAACCCTCTGTATGAATCGGCCGAAATCAGATTCCGGAGAGTATGATGCAAGAGCTGACCCACTATATCGACGGCCAACATGTGAAAGGCACATCGGGCCGTTTCGCTGACGTGTTCAATCCCGCAACCGGTGAAGTTCAGGCAAAAGTGCCACTGGCAAATTCCGAGGAAATGGATCGCGCGGTCGCGGTTGCTGCCGCCGCGCAGCCGGCCTGGGCTGCCACAAACCCACAGCGCCGCGCCCGGGTAATGATGAAATTCGTGGCCCTCCTCAACCGCGACATGGACAAGTTGGCGGAAGCTCTGAGCCGTGAGCACGGCAAAACGCTGCCCGATGCTGCCGGCGACGTGCAGCGCGGGCTTGAGGTCGTCGAGTTCTGCATTGGCGCCCCGCATCAGCTTAAAGGCGAGTATACCGACGCCGCTGGCCCGGGCATCGATATGTACTCGATGAAGCAACCGCTTGGCGTCACGGCCGGCATCACGCCTTTCAACTTCCCGGCTATGATCCCAATGTGGATGTTTGCGCCGGCAATCGTGTGCGGCAACGCGTTTATCCTCAAACCCTCAGAGCGCGACCCGTCGGTACCGCTGATGCTGGCAGAACTGATGGAAGAGGCCGGCTTGCCCAAGGGCATCCTGCAAGTCGTCAACGGTGACAAGGAAGCGGTCGACGCCATCCTGCACCACGACGTGATCCAGTCGGTGGGCTTTGTCGGCTCCACGCCGATCGCTGAATACATCTACGGCACCGGCTGCGCCAACGGCAAACGCGTGCAGTGCTTCGGTGGCGCGAAGAACCACATGATCATCATGCCCGACGCCGATCTGGACCAGGCCGCCGACGCGCTTGTGGGCGCAGGTTATGGCGCAGCGGGCGAACGCTGCATGGCGATCTCGGTCGCTGTTCCGGTAGGTGAGGAAACCGCCGATCGCCTGATCGAGAAGCTGGTCCCGCGTATCGAGGCCCTGAAAGTAGGCCCTTACACCTCCGGCAACGATGTCGACTACGGCCCCGTCGTCACAGCTGCCGCGAAAGCCAATATCGAACGTCTCGTTCAGACCGGGATCGACCAGGGTGCAAAGCTCGTTGTCGATGGACGCGACTTCAGCCTGCAGGGGTACGAGGAAGGCTTCTTCGTCGGCGCGCATCTGTTCGACAATGTCACCACTGACATGGACATCTACACGAAAGAGATCTTCGGCCCGGTCCTGTCGACCGTACGGGCGAAAAGCTATGACGAAGCGCTCGGCATGGCGATGGATCACGAATACGGCAATGGTACCGCGATCTTCACCCGTGACGGCGACACCGCCCGCGATTTTGCCTCGAAGATCAACATCGGCATGGTCGGCGTCAACGTGCCAATCCCGGTTCCACTGGCCTACCACACCTTCGGTGGCTGGAAGAAATCCATGTTCGGCGATCTGAACCAGCACGGCCCGGACAGCTTCAAGTTCTATACCCGGACAAAGACGGTCACGTCCCGCTGGCCTTCCGGCATCAAGGAAGGTGGCGAGTTCAACTTCAAGCCGATGGAATAAGAGAGCACTTCGGGAGCCACAGACTTCCCGGACAGACAAAGCGGCCTCAGGGCCGCTTTTTTTGTGCCATTTTGGCAGCTAGAGCCGAAGGATATCCGGGCGTAAGAGGCGATAAGGTCCTGTTGGGCCAAATGCCCGGATCTCTCACGATCATCGAAACTCTTGCCTTTGCGCGCGCTTGATTGTCTGATCGAAGCGTTTCAGAAGCAGGAAGCTGTCACCGTGATAAAAGAGCCAGACTACACCATTGGAATCGAGGAGGAATATCTCCTCGTGGACCCGAAAACCATGGCGCTTGCCGAGGTTCCTCAGGCCCTGATGGAGGACTGTCTGAAAGATCTCGGTGGTCAGGTCAGCCCCGAATTCCTCCAGTGCCAGATCGAGGTTGGAACCGGCGTCTGCGCGAACATCGGCGAGGCCCGCGCCGATCTGGGCCATTTGCGCCGCACCATCCGCGATCACGCCGCGGATCATGGCCTGTCCCCCATTGCGGTCAGCTGTCACCCGTTCGCCGAATGGAAGCAACAGCATCATACCGACAAGGACCGCTACAACGATCTGCGGCAGGCGCTGGCCGGTGTCGCGCGCCGGATGATGATTTCGGGGATGCATGTGCATGTCGGCATCCCGGATCCCGACATGCGTGTCGATATAATGAACCAACTGGTCTACTTCCTGCCGCATCTGCTGGCGCTTTCGACCTCTTCGCCCTACTGGCAGGGCGAGGACACGGGGCTTTCAAGCTACAGGCTTACGGTTTTCGACAATCTGCCACGCACCGGCCTGCCCCCACGATTGGACAGCTGGGCTGCGTTCGATCGCTCGGTCCATGCACTCACGGATCTGGGCGTCATCGAGGACAGCTCGAAGATCTGGTGGGACCTGCGCCCCTCGGCCCGTTTCCCGACCATCGAGGCGCGGATCTGCGACGTAAGCCCCCGGATGGATACCGCTCTCACGCTGGCGGCGCTCATCCAGTCGCTCACCCGTTTCCTGTGGCGGCTCAAGAGCCAGAACCGGCGCTGGCGGATGTATGACAACTTCCTGATCGAAGAGAACCGCTGGCACGCGATGCGCTACGGCATCTCGAACGGACTGATCGACCTCGGCCAACGCAAACTCGTCCCGTTCGAGCACCTGCTCGAGGAGCTGATCGAGTTGGTGCATGACGACGCCGTGGCGCTGGGCTGTCTCGCCGAAGTCGAACGCGCGCGCCGGATCGTGGAGACCGGAAC
>JABDPP010000027.1 GCA_013042765.1 Litoreibacter sp. | reverse complement strand
ATGCGATTGAAGTTAACACATTATTGGGAACCTGTGCAGGTACTGAAAACCCTTACGCGGACAAAGCGGCGCGATTCAGCGCACATTGGCTCCACAGGCTGTCGAGAGCGTGCACAAGGTGGCGTGTCATATCCGGCGTATGCGTGGGCGAAGGCGTGAACCTCAGGCGCTCAGTCCCCCGCGGAACGGTTGGGAAATTGATCGGCTGCACATAAACCCCGAAATCTTCGAGGAGCCGGTCTGAAATCATCTTGCACTTCACCGGATCGCCCACGTGAACCGGCACGATATGGGAGCCGTGATCAATGATCGGCAATCCCAACCCGCGCAAGCGCAGCTTGAGAGCGGCTGCGCCCTGACGGTGCTGTTCGCGCAGAGCGGCATCCGTCTTGAGATGCGCCACCGAGGCGGCCGCACCCGCCGCAACCGCGGGTGGCAACGAGGTCGTAAAAATGAAGCCCGGTGCGTAAGATCTAATCGCATCGCACATTTTGGCGCTGGCAGCGATATAGCCACCCATCACGCCATAAGCCTTGGCCAGTGTTCCGTTGATGATGTCGATCCGCCCCATCAACCCGTCGCGTTCCGCAACCCCGGCTCCGCGCGGACCATACATACCGACGGCGTGCACCTCATCAAGATAAGTCAGTGCGCCAAACTCGTCGGCCAGATCACAAATTTCTTCCATGGGAGAGAAATCACCATCCATCGAGTAGATCGATTCAAACGCGATCACTTTCGGCGTCCCCTGCGGCAGCGCTTCAAGTTTGGCACGCAGATCGTCTAGGTCATTGTGGCGGAATATCCGTTTGGCGCCACCGTTCCGGCGGATCCCCTCGATCATCGAGGCGTGGTTAAGCGCATCGCTCAGGATCACCAACCCCGGGAAGAGTTTCGGCAGGGTTGAGAGCGTCGCGTCATTGGCAATGTAGGCGGAGGTGAAGAGCAAGGCAGATTCCTTGCCGTGCAGATCCGCAAGCTCCGCTTCCAGCCGTTTGTGATTCACAGTCGTGCCCGAGATATTGCGCGTCCCGCCGGATCCTGCGCCCGAGGCGTCAAGCGCTGCGTGCATCGCCGAAATAACAACCGGATGCTGCCCCATGCCGAGATAGTCATTGCCGCACCAGATCGTCACATCCTGCGTGCTGCCATCCGGGCGCGTGCGCGTCGCCATCGGGAAATTGCCGCGCTCCCGTTCCACGTCAATGAATGTCCGGTAACGGCCTTCATCGTGAAGGCGTTGCAGTGCGGTATCGAGAGCAGCATCGTACGTCAAAGCAAAATTCCTGTATTTTCGTGATCGGCTATATAGGCCGCAGAGGGTGCGCATCATACGGTACAATTTGACGCTGCCCCTGCGTTTTTGCCTAACCCTCAACAGGCACACTATGCCCCCGCGACTCACCCGTGCCACAGAATCCAAAAACAAGCGATCTGGAGGGAGTAGAACACTTTATCAGAGCCCATCGGGCCAATTTTGAGCCAGCTGGAAATCGCATTTTTCATCGAAAACCCGGATTATTCATACACGCTTCGCGATCAGTGGCCCCGGACAGCTTCCCATTGTTTCTAAAAACATAATCAGTCACCGGAAGTTGTTGGACAGACTGCCTTTCACGGTTAATGTAAGGCAACATAAATGGAATTTGGGTGGGACCAATACCATGACACTGGAGAAGACACTTGCACGGGTGGATGAGGATCTGCCCGCGGCAACAGAACGGCTTATGCAGCTGCTGAGAATTCCGTCAGTTAGCACGGATCCAGCCTATGCGCGCGATTGCGACGACGCGGCCGACTGGCTGGCGGCAGATCTGCGCACAATGGGGTTTGACGCCTCCAAACGCCCGACCTCAGGACACCCGATGGTGGTGGCCCATAGCAACGGGTCCGGACCGCATGTGATGTTCTACGGACATTATGATGTGCAACCGGTCGACCCTCTCGAGCTGTGGGACACACCCCCATTTGAGCCCTGCGTAGAGGATACGCCTGCGGGCAAAGTCTTGCGCGGACGCGGAACAGCCGATGACAAGGGCCAGTTGATGACCTTCGTGGAGGCCTGCCGTGCCTGGATCGACGTGAACGGCGCGCTTCCAGCCAGGATTTCTATGTTTTTCGAAGGCGAAGAGGAGTCCGGTTCACCCTCGCTGGTTCCCTTCATGCGCGAAAATGCCCAGGAGTTGAAAGCCGATCTGGCGCTGATCTGTGATACCGGCCTCTTTGGCGACGACACGCCCGCAATCGTGACCCGCCTGCGTGGCCTTCTGGGAGAAGAGATTACGATCACCGGCCCCAGCCTCGACCTGCATTCGGGCATGTTCGGTGGTATCGCGATGAACCCGGTCCGAGTCCTCTCGAAGATCATCGCGGGCCTGCATGACAGCGCAGGCCGGGTAACGCTGCCGGGATTTTACGACGGCGTGGAAGAACTGCCAGACGACATCGCACGCCAATGGCAGGGACTTGGCTTTGATCACACAGAATTTCTGGGCGAAGTCGGCCTTGGCATCCCTGCCGGCGAAGAAGGCCGGTCCGGGCTGGAGATGATCTGGTCGCGCCCGACCTGCGAGGTCAACGGGATCTCCGGCGGCTATCAGGGCGACGGCTTCAAGACGGTGCTGCCGTCAAAGGCCTCCGCCAAGATATCCTTCCGCTTGGTGGGCAAGCAGGATCCCCACGCGATCCGCAAAACCTTCCGCGCTTACGTGGAAAGTCAAATCCCGGCCGACTGCTCAGTCACATTCGGCGATCACGGCGCGTCACCGGCGTCGGAGATGCAGACGGATCATCCCGCTTTCGAGAAAGCCCGGCAAGCTCTCTCCGACGAATGGCCAAAGGACGCGGCTTATGTCGGTTCCGGTGGCTCGATCCCAATCGCAGGATATTTCAAGGATATCCTCGACATGGACGCCATGCTGATCGGGTTCAGCAAGGACAATGACCAGATCCATTCGCCGAACGAGAAATACGACCTTTCAAGCTTCCACAAGGGCATCCGAAGCTGGGTGCGCATTCTGGATAGCTTGCAGGACTAAGGCACAATCCTCCCGGAAAGGCTCAGCCTCTATATTTAGCCGTCAGAGCGGCAAGGCAGTGGTTGACTTGATCTCCTCCATGGAGAGCAACGCGGTGACGTTGTAGATCCGAACCTCGGAGATCAGTGCCTGGTAGAACTCGTCATAGGCACGTGCGTTCTCGACCCGGACTTTGAGGATATAGTCGATCTCGCCTGCCAAACGGTGCGCCTCCATCACTTCGGGACGGGATTTCAG
>JABDPP010000026.1 GCA_013042765.1 Litoreibacter sp. | reverse complement strand
CGATAGGCGCGCGCGTTGAGCCGAGCCTGCGCCCGGGTTTCAATGACCCCTGACCGCGCCGCCACCTCCGAGGCGCTCAGCACGCCCTGACTGTTCATGATTTCTTGCGCAGCTTCACGCATAAGCGGACCGAAGCGGACCTGCCAGTCCTCCAGCGACCAGAGCGCTCCACGCTTCAGTATGCTTGGTTCAGGCATGTAAACCTGCGCTGCGAGCGGCCCGTTCGCGGTCTCAACAGTAACTTCTATCAGAAAGTATCCGTAGGGCAGTTCGTAATAATCCAGACGGGCCACTTCATCGGGCGTCACATCCTTTAGGATGATACCCTCGGCCCGCAAACCGGCCTCTTGGGATATCATCGGGAAGTCCTGCCCCGCGGCCCAGAACACCGCATATCCCGGCAGCTGGGCTGACAGCGGCGCGACCGCGCGGCCAATCACAACTTCAAGAAGGTCAATGTCGCGCAGCGTTCCGTAGAAAAAGAGCGTG
The DNA here is from genome assembly GCA_013042765.1 of Litoreibacter sp. GTDB lineage: Bacteria > Pseudomonadota > Alphaproteobacteria > Rhodobacterales > Rhodobacteraceae > Litoreibacter. The sequence continues at coordinate 5,242 of JABDPP010000026.1, read as the reverse complement.
GCGCCCGCGCCTACCCCCACTTGCGGTCGGCCCATTTGCTGATGAGCCCACACAAAAGCCCACCGACCAGAAGTGTCATCAGCGGACCGGGGAAGATCAGCAACCGGCCCATTTCGATCGCGATGCCGAACATGCTGACGATCGCATCCGTCGGCCCGTCGTAAAGCTTCCGGGTGGAGCGCTTGATCATGTCCGCGGCGGAAAAGGCAAATATCGTAAAGAAGATCGATACGGCCAGAATGTAGTAGCCCTGGTTGATTGCATGTACATAGCCGCCCCGCCGGATCACACGTCCGGTCACACGCCAACCGCAAATCAGCGGGATCACAACCGACCAGATCGCCAACTGCTTCGCCGGCATCGCCTCAGGCAAATGGGCTCGCACCGCGTCAGCGGTCAAAAATCCCGTAATCGCCATTATGAGAGCTGCAACGAGCTTGGCTGAAGTGGGCATGAAAGACTACTCGGGCCTCGTTATCGTTATCTGCGTTACGTCGCAGTTTCCACACCAGAAGGTCGACGCGCAAGAGGTCAGATAAAAATTCCACATCCGGCGGAAGCGCTCGTCAAAGCCGAGGCTCGCAACATCGTCCCATTTCTCGTTGAAAGTATGGTGCCAGCGGCGCAGCGTCTGGCTGTAGCTGTCCCCAAACTCGATCGAATTGCGAACGTTCAAACCTGCTTTTTCGACCTCGCCGCGCAGCACCGAGGGACAGGGCAGCATTCCACCCGGAAAGATATATTTCTGAATAAAATCAACGCCTCGCTTGTAAACATCCCAACGCCGATCCTGTACCGTTATGATCTGTAACGTAGCGTTTGCACCTGGCTTGAGACGATCGCGCACCGTGTTGAAATAGACCGGCCAGTATTTCTCGCCCACGGCCTCGAACATCTCGATCGAGGCGATGCCGTCATATGTGCCTTTTTCCTCACGGTAGTCCTGCAACTTGATCTCAACCAGGTCGCTGAGCCCCGCTTTCGCGATCCGCTCAACCGCGAAATCATGTTGTTCCTGCGAGATCGTCAGCCCCGTCACCTTTAATCCGCGCTCACGCGCGGCGTATTCGGCAAACCCGCCCCAGCCGCAGCCGATCTCAAGAACGTGGTCGCCGGGCTGTGCACCAATCTGATCAACCATACTCACGTATTTATTTTCCTGTGCCTTTTCAAGGCTCTCCTGCCCCGTCTTAAAGTAAGCTGAGCTATAAGTCATGCTGTCGTCGAGCCAGAGCGCGTAGAAGTCATTGCCCAGATCGTAATGGTAGCTGATGTTCTTCTTCGCCTGCGTCATGGAATTGCGCTGCATCCAGAATCTCAGTTTTTCATAGGCCCGCACAAGCCCCATGCCGGGATAGCCGTCATAAACGTCGTCGTTGTCCGCGTGCACGAGGTCCATGAAGGCCTGCAGGTCCGGCGTACTCCACCATCCATCAAGGTAAGCGTCACAAAACCCCAGATCGCCTTCGCGGATCAGACGGGCGAACAGATCGTCATTGTGGACAACGAATTCCGCGACCGGGCCGGGCTCCGCCCCTTCGGCCCGAAACATCCGGCCGTCTTCCAGCTTCATATCCAGGCGGCCGTATTTCATCTTCTGGGCAGTCGCGAAGGCCTGGGCAAAATATCTGGGAAGTCCTGCCTGCCCCTCGGTCGTCGTCAGTATCGTCACGTCTTGTTCCTTACTGGTTCCAGCCACAGAATATTTGGCCACTAAATTAGACACATAGCCTGAGTTCGCTCAAGACAATTCAGAGGCCCCATTTTCCTGGAGTAAATCACTTTGCGCTGTGGATCCGTCCGTCACCGCGCCTTGTAGGCGGCAAGCGCTCGGTCACGTCCCACATCAAGCGGCACAAGTGGTTTGGGGTAAGGCCTGTCGATCGACAGGCCCCAGCTTTCGGGGATGGCCGCGAAATATTCCTTGGCCTCCGGGCCGTGATGGCGGAACAATTCGCCTATAAACTTCGCCCTGTATTCCCTTGTTTTATCGAATTTCTCCGCCTGGGTATCCGGGTTGAAGACACGGAAATAGGGCGCCGCATCAGGGCCGGATCCGGCCGCCCATTGCCACCCCATAGCGTTAGAGGCCGGGTCCCAGTCGATCAGGCACTCCTCGAACCAGTCGCGGCCCACCTTCCAATGGGTCATCATGTGCTTGGTGAGGTAGGAGGCCACGATCATCCGGCCGCGATTGTGCATGGTGCCAGTGACATACATCTCCCGCATGGCGGCATCTACCAGCTGGATCCCTGTCCGCCCCTGCTTCCAGCGTAGCGCGGCTTCATCATCTTCCGACCACGGGAAGCTGTCCCATTCTCGACGCCAGTTCTCCGTCAGTATATGCGGCGTGTGCCAGACGAGATGATAGGCGAACTCGCGCCAGACTAACTCCTTGAGGAACACTTCCGCATCCCCCTTGCCCTCATGCAGTGCCTGCCAGCCCGCATGCCAGCAGGCCAGGGGAGAAATCTCACCATAGGTCAGGTTTTCCGACAGGCCGGATGTCCCTCGGACGGACGGAATATCGCGCTGGGTCGCGTAGTCCTGAACCGGCTCGGCGATGAAGGTCTCCAGCCGCGCGCGCGCTTCGGCCTCGCCAACCCGCGCGTGACGCGCCACCACGGCCGCGCCGCGCTGCATTTCCCGCCCCATCTGCCAGTCCGCGATGTTTTCACTTTCCGGCCAAATGCCTGGCGCCCGCAAAGCCTTCACCGCAGGCAGGCACTCCGGCAGTTCCCGGTCACGCACCGCCTTCCACATCGGCGTATAGACCTTGTAGAAGCCGCCGGTCTTGGTCTCCACACTCCACGGCTCGAACAAGAGATGTCCCACGTGGCTCTGCGCGTCGATGCCGTCGTCGGTCATGCCGGCCTTGACGGCGGTATCGCGGGCAACGGCCTGCGGATCGTAGGCCCGCGACCAATACACCGCCCCAGCCCCCGTTTCCGTCACCAGCGCCCGCAAAACCTCAAGCGCCGACCCACGCCGGAACACCAGCCGTGAGCCAATCCCGCGCAGCGCGTGGTCAAAGACCTCCGCACCGAGGCCCAGACGCCATTTCGGCGCGGCGCCATGGCTCTCCACCACTTCGTCATGAATGAAAACCGGGATCACCGGGCGGCCGGTCGCAACTGCGGCACTCAGCCCGCGGTGATCGGCCAGCCGGAAATCCCGCCTGAACCAGAAAAGGATCGGAGTGTCGCTCATGTGCCTGTCTTTGCCCGGAGTGTTGGTTACAGCACTTGATCTAGGGCGGCGATCAGCCGGTCAACCTCCTCGGGTGCCGTGTAATGCACGAAAGACATGCGCAACACGCCTTTTCCGGTGTCGATACCCATCCCTTCGAGCGCACGCACCGCGTAGAAATCGCCGCCTCCGGCCATGATGCCATGCGCCGCAAGTTCCGCCGCGATCCCGTCACCCGGCGCCTGAAGGTCAACCGCGACCGTGGGCATGCGACGGCTCGCATCATCCGGTCCGAGCAAACGGACGGAGTTCCGCTCCCCCAGGTAATCAAGGAGAGGCTGTAAAAGCTTCTGCTCATGCGCGCGCATCAGGTCATGGACCGCCTCGCCCCGACCTGCCGAGGTCGCCTGCCCGTCGAAGTGATGTCCGTAAAGCGCATCGATGTAATCCGCCATCCCGGCCGAAGCCGCCACCTGCGCGTGATCCGGACCCGCCGGCGTGAACCGTTTGTAAAGGCTGTCGGCGTTGAAATAGTGCCCCTGATTGGGCAGCTTCATGCCCAGCTCCTCGCGGATCACCATGATCCCCTGATGCGGCCCGTAGGTCTTGTAGGCGGAAAACAAGTAGATATCGGCGCCCAGATGCCCCACATCGGGCAGCCCGTGCGGGGCATAGCTTACCCCGTCGACACAGGTCACAGCTCCCGCTGCATGGACCTTATCGGTGATCGCCTTCACGTCGTTGATCTCACCCACGACGTTGGAGCAATGCGGAAAGCAGACAAGCCGCACGCGCTCGTCCAGCAGATCGTCCAGCGCGGCGGGATCGAGATGTCCCGTTTCCGGGTCGATCCGCCACTCCAGCAGCTCAAAGCCCTCATCGGCCAGACGCCGCCACGGCCCCGAATTGGCCTCGTGATCCTGGTTGGTGACGATGATCGCGTCCCCCGGCTTCATCCACTTCCGGAAGGCCTGCGCCAGCACATAGGTGTTTTGCGTGGTCGACGGCCCAAAACTGAGCTCATGGGGCAGCACGCCCAGAATGGCTGAGAGGCGGTTGCGCGCCTCGTCCATCTCCTCTCCCGCGAGACGCGACGCCTCGTAGGGCGCATAGGGCTGGACCTTGCGCTGAGTGTAAAAGCGCGTCAGCCGGTCGATCACCGGCTGGCAGGTGTAAGATCCGCCCGCGTTCTCAAAGAAACAATGCCCCTCAAGAGAGGGTTCGGAGAAGGCGGGAAACTGGGCCCGCACGAAGTCGATATCTAGGGTCATGGCTCTCGATTGAATGGCAAAGCTGTGTGAAGCACAAGGCGAACGGCACGCTTATACAGGAATTTTTGTACCGCGTCCTTGCCCCGGATCAATTGCCCCGCTCATTTGGCAAGCTTTACGCACAAAGCTCTGACGCAAAAGGAAAAAGCCCCGGCTGTGAGCCGGGGCTTTCTGTTGGATTTGGTGTGATACCAGAGCGGTTCAGATTACTCCGCCGGTTCCGCGATCGTGGACTGGATCCCGTTCTTCTCACGGTGTCCATCACGGATGATCGCCTTGACCAGCGCGATCCCCATCAGAACCATCACGAAGCTGAACGGCAACGCGCCGATCACCATAGCAGTCTGAATGGCGCCGAGGCCACCGGCCACAATCAGGCCACCCACAACCAGCGCAAGGGCTGCACCCCAGAACAGGATGTGCGGACGTGCCTTCGGGCCTTCGTCGCCGGCCGCGTTGATCGTGTTGATGATCAGAACAGCCGAGTCTGCCGAGGTCACCAGGTAGGTGAGCAGCAGGACCACGATCAGGATCGACATCATCCAGGCAAGGTTTTCGCTGAGGATCACCGCCAGCATCGCGAAGAGCTGATCAGACTGACCCGCGCCCGTGATGGCGCCATTGGCGGCACCGTTGAGCTCGAGGTCAATCGCGGTCCCACCAACGATGGCAAACCACACGAAGCACATGATGGCCGGAACGATCATCGCCCCCAACACGTACTCGCGAATGGTCCGGCCCCGCGAAATCCGCGCAAGGAAGACCCCCACGAAGGGTGCGAA
>JABDPP010000022.1 GCA_013042765.1 Litoreibacter sp. | reverse complement strand
CTTCCCGAGACGCCAGATCGATCCCTTCGGCCGCGCCGAATATGATCCTTGCATTGGCAAAGCGCGCGAGGCGCACGAGGTCGATATCGAGCTCTTCGCGGTCGTAGTGCCCGGCCACATGACCGGGCAACATGCCGGAATAGGGCGCCGACGGACCGGGGTTGATCAGCGTGACCCGCGCACCGGGCAGGGGGCTCATGCCCCATTTGCGCAGGACCAGCGCGTGGGTGTGGCCGCCGCCAATCAGCACGAGGTCTCGGGTCAGGGGAAGGCGCATTTCATCCATTTGTCTGGTTCTATCGGCATCGTGGCAGGGCGCAAGGGATTGCTGGCCTTTGCCGGTCGCGCCCGCGCAAAAGTGATCCCGCTGTTATGGTCTCGGGTTCCGGCTGCGGCACCTTCGTGTCGGAAACGCGCGTGACGGGTGACAAACGCGGTGATAGCCAGCAAGCAGAAACGGAGAGCAGATGTCGATTGCCGCCCCCACAGCCCCCAACAGGCCCGCGCTTGGGATCGCCCTTATCCTGATCGGGATCACCGCGATCTCGGTCAATGATATGCTGATCAAGCAGCTCTCCGGTGGCTATCCCTTGCACCAGATCGTGTTCACACGCTCGGCGATCGCCATTCTGTTCAGCCTCGTTTTCGTGCAACTTGAGGGCGGTTGGCGGATCCTCAAAACCGATCAGCCGTTCCTGCATGCGGTCCGGGGGCTGCTGATTGTTGTCGCCAACCTGTCCTTCTTTGCAGCGCTGGCCGTCCTGCCTCTGGGCGAGACAACGGCGCTGTTCTTCGCGGCACCACTGTTCATAACCCTGCTGTCGATCCCGATCCTGGGCGAAAAGGTCGGCCCTTTGCGCCTTGGGGCCGTTGTCGTCGGGTTCATCGGCGTGGTGATCATGCAGCGCCCGTGGGCCGGGTTCGGGCATCTGGAGGTCAGTCGCGTCATTCTGCTGTTGCCGGTCCTTGCCGCGCTCACCTATGCGCTGACGCAGTTGATGACCCGCAAGCTGGGGGTCAGCTCCAAAGCGTCGGCGTTGGCGGTGTACATTCAGGCGATGTTTCTGCTGATTGGCGGCTTGTTCTGGCTTGTCGCCGGGGACGGGCGTTTTGCCGAGGGTTTCGAGAATGAAAGCCTGATCTTCCTGCTGCGGGCCTGGAGTTTGCCCGTTGGTCTGGACCGGTGGTTCTTCCTCGGGCTTGGCTTCAATGCAGCCATTATCGGTTACTGCCTTTCAGCGGCCTACCGGGAGGCTGACGCAGCAACGGTCGCGCCATTTGAATATGTCGGCCTGCCTTTGGCGGTTTTCTGGGGTTGGATCGTCTGGGGCGACCTTCCGGATCTCGCGGTCTCGATCGGGATCGCATTGATCATGGGGGCCGGTTTGTTCGTGTTCCTGCGCGAACGGGAGAAAAATCGCCCCCTTGCAAGCCGCAGGGTGAACCGCCGTTATTGAGGCTTTTCGCAAGTAAGGCGCGTGCTCTGCTAAGCGTCGTTATTTGAGAAAGAAAATAAACGAAAGTAATATGAAAGAAATGGGCTGACCTTTATTCGGCGTCCTGTTATCCTTGGTGCGTAAGGGGCCGGGACTTGGACGCCGTGGATATCGATACCAGACAAGAAGAGATACTCGACCTGCTGGAGGAGCGGCCCCATGTGGATGTCGGCCAACTGGCCACCCGCTTTGAGGTCAGCAGTCAGACCATTCGCAACGATCTGCGCGAGTTGGCCGATCGGGGGCTTGTGACCCGCACCCATGGGGGCGCAAGACGCGCAGTTTATGCTGCCAATCAGGAGTATACTGAGCGTCGAAAGCTCCAGGCGCGCGAGAAGGAGGCGATGGGCCGCATCGTGGCTTCTCTGATCCCCGACGATTGTTCGGTCACGCTCAACATCGGGACCAGCACGGAACAGGTGGCCCAAGCGCTGAAGGGGCATTCGGGCCTCGTTCTTCTATCGAACAATATCAACATCATTAACGCGATGATGGGCACAAAGGCGCGTGAGCTGATCCTTGTGGGTGGGACGGTTCGTCAAAGCGATGGTGCGATCGTGGGCGGAGACGCGGTGGATTTCATTTCCCGCTACAAGGTCGATTTCGCCGTCATCGGGGCGTCTGCGCTGGATGCCGACGGGGCCGTGCTGGACTACGACACACGGGAAGTCGCCGTCGCGCGTGCTATCCTGAACAATGCGCGCACACGGATCTTGGTCAGCGATGGCTCGAAATTCGACCGCACCGCGCCCGTTCGGATCTGTGGCATCGCTGAAATTGACTATTTCATTACGGATACCCAGCCGCCGGCCGGATTTGTCGAGGCAGCGCGGCGCGGAGAAACCGAAATACTGACATTGGATCGCGCCCATGCCTCAGCAAGCTAGAGCGCCTGAATGCCCACCTGAGACGCACGACCTCTTCATCATCGGTGGTGGCATCAATGGTTGCGGCATCGCCCGCGACGCAGCGGGGCGTGGGCTGTCGGTCGCATTGGCAGAAATGGGTGACTTGGCACAGGCAACCTCCTCGGCCTCCACCAAGCTCTTTCACGGTGGGCTGCGCTATCTCGAATATTTTGAGTTCAGGCTGGTTCGGGAGGCGTTGATCGAGCGCGAGACCCTGTTGCGAGCTATGCCCCATATCAGTTGGCCGATGCGGTTTGTGCTGCCCTATCACCGGGACATGCGGTTTGAGAGCGACACGCCGACCTCGCGGCTCCTTGCACGGATCATGCCCTGGATGAAGGGGCGCAGGCCGGCATGGCTGATCCGCTTTGGCCTGTTTCTTTATGACCGGCTGGGGACACGGACGATCCTTCCCGGTACGTCTGACCTCGATCTTAGACAAGATCCGGCCGGAGCACCTTTAAAGGAGCGCTTCGTAAAGGCGTTCGAGTATTCCGATTGCTGGATCGAGGATGCCCGCCTCGTGGTGCTGAATGCGCGAGACGCGAAACAACGTGGCGCGAGGATCATGACGCGCACCAAAGTCGTTTCCGCTCAAGGTTGTGAGAACCATTGGGAGATCACCGTCGAGGATGTGGAGAGTGGGACGCGTGCGATCCACAGGGCTCGCGCGCTCGTAAACGCCGCGGGGCCTTGGGTCGGGGATATTTTGACAAACACGATAGGGTCGACCAATCGGGATCGCGTGCGTCTGGTGCGTGGCAGCCATATCGTGACGCGGCGACTTTACGACCATGATAAATCATATTTCTTTCAGGGGCCGGATGGCCGCATCATCTTTGCAATTCCTTATGAGACGGATTTTACGCTGATTGGCACCACGGATACAGATCATGCGGATGCGGCGCAGGTCCCGGTCTGCACGCCGGAAGAACAACGCTACCTGCTCGATTTCGCATCAGATTACTTCAAGACACCAGTCACCGACGCCGATGTGATCTGGACCTATTCGGGTGTCCGCCCGCTCTATGATGACGGCGCCAATTCGGCGACTGCGGCCACGCGGGATTACCTTTTAAAACTCTCGGAAGAAGATGGCGCGCCGCTCCTCAATATCTTCGGTGGCAAGATCACGACCTACCGAAAACTGGCGGAAGCGGCGATGGCCCGCGTTACACCCTATTTTTCCACGTGCAGCGGCGAGTGGACCGCCGGGATCAGCCTGCCCGGTGGTGATTTCCCGGTCGATGGCGTGGAACAGCTCGTTTGTCGGCTTCTGGAACAATATCCCTTCCTGGACAATCGCTGGGCCCTGAGACTGGTGCGCGCTTACGGGACCGATACTTTTGAGGTCCTCGGAGACGCCCGGACGACGAAAGACCTTGGTCAGGAATTTGGCGCATCGATCACCGAACGCGAGTTGCTGTGGGGTATCACGAATGAATGGGTCTGCACGGCCGAAGATTTCGTGTGGCGGCGCAGCAAGCTGGGCCTCCGACTTACCCAAGACCAGATCGACCGGATCGACGATTTCATTCAGGAGACCCGGTCCGCGTTCGTGGAGGGGCAGGGCTCCACCGAAAACCCGGCAGTTGCTTTGGGATAGAAGGCGCGTCCGTCATCTCACCTCAGCTCAAACGAAAAGAGAGGCCACCTTTCGGCAGCCTCTCTCGGTGGGGGTGGGAGAGTTTCAGTTGCGTTTCAGATCCAGCTGGGTGCTGGGTGTCGCCACCTCGGAGGTCGGGCCAAGGCCGCTGATAAGCACGATCCTGTCGATCTGTGCCTCGCTCAGCATCGTTGTCCAGACGCTTGAATTATGGGTGTCCCGGGTGGAGTTCGGGAGTGTATCCGCAGGCTTGGCAGCGGCTGCACCAACACTCGCAACACCTGCAACCAAGAGAGCTGCCGTGAGACGTTTCATGATGCCTTTCCTTTCCGGTTGGGGATCGCCTGATCCATTGATTTGCCTTCGGCATGGGGCCGATGAGCAGAAGTTAGGGAGTGGGGTGGCGCCTGTGAAATCACATGAATTCTCACGCGTGCTCACGGTGATTTGCGCGATGGGTGACCCAAAGGCACGGAAACGGAACTTTCTTCAGGTTTTCGGACGTGAAAGCCTCACACCGGCAGGAGAGATCCGTGAAGGTTGAGCGAATTCTCGACGTGATGCAAAAACGCACAGAGGA
>JABDPP010000016.1 GCA_013042765.1 Litoreibacter sp. | reverse complement strand
CTTCCTGGCCAAGCCCTTCGCGTGCCGCTTCCTGGAACCGTTCGAGCGCTGCTCTGGTGATCGGAGCTTCGAACTCAGCAGCCTCAGCAATATCAAGCACGATACCCAGATCCTTGGGCCAGATATTCACGGCCGAGCGTGGCGTGTAATCGGCGTCAACGATATGAGGTGCGCGGTTCTCGAACATCCAGGAACTACCGGCGCATTGGCTGATCACATTCAGGATTTTCTCAGGCGTAACACCTTGGGTCATGCCAAACGTCACCGCCTCCGCCATAGCGGCGATATGCACACCGGCCAGCAGTTGGTTGACCGCCTTCATGGCGGATCCTGCTCCCGCCTCGGGGCCGAGCTCAAAAACCGTCTCAGCCATCGCATCGAGAGCCGGGCGCGCGGTCTCGAAGGCCTCGGGCGGTCCCGCAGCCATGACCGACAACTGCCCCAGAGCGGATTTCGCAGCCCCGCCCGAGATGGGTGCATCGAGGTAGTGAAGCCCTTTGTCTTGCGCCGCAGCTTCCATCTCCCGCGCAAAGGCCGGGGGAACCGTGGCGCATGATATGATACAGGCGCCGGGTTGGACGCATTGCGCGATGCCGCCCGCGCCCAGCATCACTCCGCGTGTCTGCTCCGCATTGAGCACGACAACAACCACGATATCGGCGGTTGGCAGGAAACGCTCGGGCGCCTCGGGCGCCCCGCCCTCTGCTCGAAACGCATCCACCGCGGCTTCGTTGATATCGAACCCCGCGACCACATGGTCCGCGCGTAACAGCGATTGCGCGATGCCGTAGCCCATCGAGCCCAAGCCATATACTGCGATTCTCTTTGTCATGATTTCCGATCTTCCCGAATGACGCTGTTGTTCAACCTGTAACCAATCATCAGGGGATTGTGCAGGGGGGATTATCTATTGAAACGCAGTTCCGGCCGCGCTCTGTCCTTTCATCCAGGCTCCGCGAAGAATTCAGTTCTCGCTGGCCTGCATCTTACGCTCGAGCCAGCGCACACCCGAGGACACAAGAAGGATAAGCACCAGATATTCCAGAACGAGGATCGTGTAGATCTCAAGCGGACGGTATTCGGTGACCACCAGTTCATTGGCCTTTCTTGTCAGCTCCTGCATTCCGATCACGGAAACAAGCGACGACATCTTCAGCATGTAGACGAGCTGGTTGCCCAGTGCGGGCAGGATGCGCCGGATCGCCTGTGGCAGGATTACGTAGCGCATCGTGTCTCGGTAACTCAGGGAGATGGACTGCGCGGCCTCGTACTGGCCCTTCCCGATCGACTGGATACCGGCGCGAAAGATCTCTGCCTGAAATGCACTATCCGATAGCGCCAACGCCAGAACGCCCGCCCAGAACACATTGAGAGTGATCCCACTGAGGGTTGGCAAGCCGTAATAGACCCAGAGGATCAGCACGAGTATCGGAACGGAGCGCACGATCTCGACATAGACACGGTTGAAGGACTTGAGAGCGCGGCGTTCCGACAATCCCGGCAACGCCACCATGAGCCCCACCACGACCGAAATCAGGATCGCGGTCAGTGACATCAAAATGGTATTGTAGGCTCCGCTGGCCATGAATTTCAGGTTGCTCAGACCGGACGGGGTCGAGGGGTCGACCACGTACCAGCCCCAGTTCGCTGAACAGCCCGTCAACAGCAGAGCCAGCGGCGCGCAGACGAGAAGCTTTTTCAAAGTAGCATGTCTCACGGTACCGGCCCCTAGTGGTTCAGGATTTGATTGAGAAATTCTTTGCACCTGCGGCTTTCAGGGGCCGTGAAAAACGCCTCAGGCGGCGCGGTTTCCACGATCTCTCCCTGATCCATGAAAACCATGCGATCGGCCACGCGGCGGGCAAACCCCATTTCGTGGGTGACAACGATCATGGTCATTCCAGAGACGGCAAGTTCGGTCATCACATCAAGAACCTCGCTGATCATTTCCGGATCGAGCGCCGAGGTCGGCTCATCGAAAAGCAGGATCCTTGGCTCCATGCACAAAGAGCGAGCAATGGCGACGCGTTGCTGCTGGCCACCGGACAAGTGCCGCGGGAATTTATGCGCCTGATCGGGGATCCGGACCCGTTCGAGATATTTCATCGCACGGGCATTCGCGTCCTTGACAGAGAGGCCGTAAACCCGGCGCGGTCCAAGCGTGAGGTTGTCCAAAACGCTGAGATGGGGAAACAGGTTGAACTGCTGAAACACCATCCCGACTGAAGAGCGGATCTTTTCAAGTGTTTCCGGGGCATCAGAGAGAGTTACGCCATCGACAATGATCTGCCCTTTTTCGTGCTTTTCCAAGCGGTTGATGCAGCGGATCAGGGTTGACTTGCCGGATCCGGAGGGCCCGCATATCACGGTCCGCTCACCGGCACCGATATCAAGCGACACGTTCTTTAAGGCCTGAAACTCTCCAAAAAATTTGGAGACGTTCCTAATGCTGATGAGGGGCGTGCCGTTCGTTTCGCTCATAGATTTCTCCGTTCCCGGTCTTAGCAGAGCAGTCCCGCCAGAAATGATCAATTCTTAATTGAACTTGCAATTCACGCTGGGTCCGGTGAACCTTTCAGAACGTGTTCAACAAGGGAATTTATCATGAAGATACTTAAGATTGCCGTCGCCGCCCTGATCGTCGCTGCCGGAAACCTACCGGCGCAGGCACAATCCGCCCTGAACGAGATCCTGTCGACGGGAGTTTTGAAGGTTGGGACAACAGGGGACTGGAACCCGATGACGATGCGTGATCCCGCCACCAATTCCTACAAGGGGTACGATATCGACGTGATGACCCAGCTTGCCGCGGATCTGGGCGTGGAGGTCGAGTTCGTCGCGACCGACTGGAAGACACTGGTCAGCGGTGTAACTTCGGGACAGTATCACATCACCGGTTCGGCATCCGTCTCGCCGTCGCGCGCAAAAGCCGCCGGATACTCCGACAGCTATTTCTCACTCTTCACGGTTCCGCTCACGCTGCGCGCGAACGAGGGCCGTTTCAACGATTGGGACGACCTCGACAAACCGGATGTCTCGGTCGCCGCGACGCTTGGAACCACGCAGGAAGCACAGGTCAAAGCCTTCTTCCCGAACGCGCAGCACCGCATCGTCGAGGCCCCCGCGCGTGATTTCCAGGAGGTTCTGGCCGGTCGCGCCGATGCCAACATCACCTCCAATGTCGAGGCCAACAAGCTCGTGGCGAAATACAACCAGATTATGATCGTGCCCGTCTCCGAAGGGCGTGCGCCCACGCCGGTCGCGATGCTCATGCCGCAGGCCGATCAGGTATGGATCAACTATGTGAACACCTGGATCAGCCTGAAGGAAGAACAGGGTTTCTTCGATCAGCTCGGTGTCAAATGGCAGCTGCAAGCTGAATAAAGGACAGGGGGGTTTCGGCCCCCCATTTTATTTCGCCCAAGACGAAAACGGAGCGCGGCGCGGTCTGCTACCTTGCAAGGCCCCGTGGACCCATAATCCATGTTCAAAGACTTCGAGACCTTCACAAAGACCCTCGACGGCACCGAGATCCACGGGGTGATCGGCGGCAATGGTCCGCCGCTTCTGCTGCTGCACGGATATCCTCAGACCCACGTGATGTGGCACAAGGTAACGCCATTGCTGGCCGAGAATTTCACCATGGTTGCCGCTGATCTGCGCGGCTATGGGCAGTCCTCAAAGCCCGTATCGGCTCCCGATCACAGCACCTATTCGAAACGCGTCATGGCCACAGACATGGCGCGCCTGATGGAAAGCTTCGGTTTCACGCAGTTCTCTATTCTGGCCCACGACCGCGGAGCACGCGTGGCCCATCGCCTCGCACTGGATTGGGAAGATCGTGTTCGTGGCATGGTGCTGCTCGATATCGCGCCGACGCGGGAGATGTATAAGAACACCAGTGACGGATTTGCCCGCGCCTACTGGCACTGGTTCTTCCTGATCCAGAAAGCCCCCTTCCCCGAGGACATGATTGGTGCGGATCCCCGCGCCTTCTGGCTGAAGAAATGCGGCGCGGGATCCGCCGGCCTTTCCCCCTTCACCGAAGAGGCCCTCGCAGACTATTTGGATGCGTTTTCAGACCCCGCCGCTATTTCGGCAAGCTGCGAGGATTACCGCGCCGCGGCGACGATTGACATTCGGCATGACAATGAAGATGAAGGGCGCAAGCTGGCCTGTCCGATCCGTGTTTTCTGGGGTGAAACCGGCGCAATCGAAGCACATTTCGATTGCCTTTCGCTCTGGCGCGAACGCGCTGCGGATGTTGACGGGAAAGCTCTGCCCGGCGGGCACTACCTCGCGGAAGAACTCCCTGATCAGGTGGCAGAACTGACATTAAAATTCCTTGGAGGGGACTTAACGGCATGACCAAGACACCAACCTATCGCATCGCGAATATACCCGGCGACGGCATTGGCAAAGAGGTCATTCCGGCCGGACAGAAGGTCATTGAGACCGTTGCCAAACGTCATGGTTTCCAAGTGACTTGGGACGAATTTGACTGGTCCTGCGAACGCTTCGCCAGAACCGGACGGATGATGGCCGAGGACGGGATTGATCAGGTCAAAAACCACGATGCGATCTACCTCGGCGCGGTCGGATTCCCGGGCGTGCCAGATCATGTCTCACTCTGGGGGCTTCTGATTCCGCTCCGGCGTGAGTTGGATCAATATGCCAATGTGCGCCCGGTGCGTCTTCTCAAGGGCGTCACCTCTCCGCTTGCCGGCCGCACGGCAGAGGATATCGACTTCATCGTGGTGCGGGAGAATGTCGAGGGTGAGTATTCCGAGGTCGGCGGACGCATGTATCGCGGTACCGAACGTGAAGCTGCCGTTCAGGAAGCCATATTTACCCGGTTTGGCACGGACCGGATCATGGATTTCGCGTTCAAGCTGGCCCAGACCCGCAAGCGCAAGCACGTGACATCGGCTACGAAATCGAACGGTATCTTCCATACGATGCCATTCTGGGACGAACGCTTCGCCGAGGCGGCCAAGCGTTTTCCGGACGTCTCCACAGATCAATACCATATCGACATTCTGACAGCGCATTTCGTCCTACATCCCGACTGGTTCGATGTCGTCGTTGGCTCGAACCTGTTTGGCGATATCCTGTCCGATCTGGGCCCTGCGGTTGCCGGCTCCATCGGCATCGCGCCATCTGCGAATATCAACCCGGAGCGGATCTATCCCTCGATGTTCGAACCGGTTCACGGCTCCGCGCCGGATATCGCGGGCAAGGGCGTCGCGAACCCGATCGCCGCTATCTGGACAGCGGCGATGATGCTCGAACATCTGGGTCAGGAAGACGCCGCACAGGAGATCGAACAAGCGATCGAGACCTCACTCGAAAACGAGGCGACCCGGACTCGTGATCTTGGCGGCACCGCGAACATGGACGGTGCCCTGAACGCTGTTCTCGACGCACTTTCGTAACGCCTTTGGGGGCTCACCCTTGGTAGCCGGGTCACCTTGAACCGGCTTCGCGCCGGCACCCGAGCGGCACCTGGTGGATCGATCTAGCGAGATCTGGCGATCTTCGGAAACAATGTGTTTCCCGCCATGAACTGTTCTCAAGCCCCCGGTTCACCTAGTCTTTAGGATTAGTGGACCGCCAGAAATGGCGTTTGTTGGGGGTAGTTTTGTTTACGAGTTTCGCGTCCAAGTCGCATTGGAACGCCACCCCTGTCGGAGTGGCGCTGAGATGTTTGAACTGAGAGCATCTGGAATTCTGACTTTTTCCAGCACCGACAACCCTCTTCCGGGTGATGGCGCGCAGTAGTCATGCTTCCAGAGAATTTCAGTCTTAAACCCAAACCTGTCCGGAAAGACCCGGTGTTCTGGCGTCCGGAGGGGCATAGAAACACGCGCGCGAGGCTCATTGTTTGTGCCACTGTACTGCTGACGCTGATCTGGGCCTCGGGGTTTCTTTCCAATATCTGGTACACGGAAGGGCTTGAGCGCAATCTTAAGGCAAACCCGAAATCCGGAGACGTCGTTCTCGATACATCCAGAACTTCGCAGGAGACCGACACGTCACTTGTACGGGAG
>JABDPP010000015.1 GCA_013042765.1 Litoreibacter sp. | reverse complement strand
CTGCGTCAGAGCCACAAACAGGGGGGCCAGCCCGACCGGATCAATGATCACGAACAGGGTAACGAATGCGGTGATTGCAAAGGTGAGCTCCATCTTCTAAATCTCTGCTTTATCGAGTTTTTCCTGTGCCTTGATCCACATGGCTTCAGCCCGGTCGAGCCCCTCCATGACCTCGGCATATTTCTTTTGCCAGACCTCACGCTTCTGAGCCATGTGATCTTCATACACTTTCGGGTCACCCAGTCGTGTGCTCAGAGTGCTTTGCATTTCCGTCAGTTTATCGACCCGCGCCTCGCAGCGCCGAACCTCTGCGCGCAACTCCAGGATCTGGTCGCGGGAGGCCCGCTTCGGTTTTGGCTTCGCGCGCTCCTTCGGCTTGTCATCATTGGACAGGAGCATGCGGCGGTAGCTCTCCAGATCACCCTCATAAGGCGCGACCCGACCGTCCTTCACAAGCCAGAGCCGGTCTGCGACGAGCGAGAGCAGGTGCATGTCATGGCTCACGAGGATCACGGCGCCGGAATAGGCGGTCAGCGCCTCCACCAGCGCCTCGCGGCTTTCAATGTCGAGGTGGTTGGTCGGCTCATCGAGGATCAACAGATGCGGGGCAGGCAGGGTGGCGAGCAACAGCGAGAGCCGTGCTTTTTGCCCGCCGGAGAGTTGGCCGACCACTGTTTCGGCCTGATCGGGACCAAGCCCAAATCCTGCCAGCCGCGCGCGCAGCTTGGACTGGCCTTCATTGGGGCGCTCGGCGATGAGATGCTCGAGCGGCGTCTGATCGACATGCAGTTCCTCGACCTGATGCTGTGCGAAGAATCCAATCCTGAGCTTCGTGGCGGTGGTCATACGTCCGGAAAGGACTTCAAGACGGCCTGACAACATCTTGGAAAGAGTAGATTTTCCTTCTCCGTTTCGGCCAAGAAGTGCGATCCGATCATCCTGATCGATCCGCAGGTTCAGCTTGCTCAGAACGGGCGTGCCGTCATAGCCGGTGGAGGCGCTTTCGGTATTGATGATCGGAGGCGACAGCTCTTCGGGTTCAGGGAAGGTGAACACGGTGCGCGCGGCGTCTTCCGGCGCGGTGATAATGTCCATTTTCTCAAGCATTTTGACCCGCGACTGTGCCTGTTTGGCCTTTGTGGCCTTGGCCTTGAACCGGTCCACGAAGCTTTGCAGATGGGCGCGTCGTGTCTCTTGTTTTTTCGCTTGCGCTGCCTGAACCGCACGTCGCTCGGCGCGTTGGCGGGCAAATTGGTCATAAGGCCCGCTGTAATAGGTCAGCCCCTTGTTTTCGAGATGCAGGATCCCGCCCACCGCGCGATTGAGCAGTCCGCGGTCGTGGCTGATGATGATGACCGTATGCGGGTAGCGCGACAGGTAGTTTTCCAGCCAGAGCGCGCCTTCGAGATCGAGGTAGTTCGTGGGCTCGTCGAGAAGGAGCAGGTCGGGGGCCGAGAACAGCACCGCGGCCAGTGCAACACGCATCCGCCAGCCCCCAGAGAAGTCCGAGCAGGGCAATTGCTGTTCGGCATGGGTGAAGCCAAGGCCCGACAGGATCGAGGCGGCACGGGCTTCGGCAGACCATGCATCAATGTCAGCGAGGCGGGTCTGGATCTCCGCGATGTGGCCCGGATCAGTAGCGGTGTCGGCTTCAGCCATCAGGCTCGCACGTTCGGTGTCGGCCGCCAGAACCGTGTCGAGCAGCGAGGTGGACGAGCTGGGTACTTCTTGTGCGACACCGCCGATGCGCGTGCGTGAAGGAACAGAGATTTCGCCCGACTCCAATGCAAGTTCGCCGCGTATCAGTCTGAAAAGTGTCGTTTTTCCTGTGCCGTTGCGCCCAATCAAGCCAACCTTGTGGCCGCTCGGGATCACGGCGGACGCCCCTTCAAGAAGGGGCCGGCCGTTCACGGCATATCGAAGGTCGGTCAGTTTAAGCATGCGGGCGGTTTGACCTGTGCGGGCGCCCGTGTCAATTGGCGCCGGAAAACTTGGGTTTTCTTGTGCCTGTGACCGTGTTACGGGGGCGCAAATCCATCCTAGAGGAGAGCCCAGATATGGCCACCGAACGCACGCTCAGCATCATCAAACCCGATGCCACCAAACGCAACCTGACCGGCAAGATCAACACCAAGTTCGAAGACGCAGGTCTGCGCATTGTTGCTCAAAAGCGCATTCACCTGACGAAGGCGCAGGCCGGTCAGTTTTACTCTGTCCACGCCGAGCGCCCGTTCTACGACGAGCTTTGCGAATTCATGGCCTCCGAGCCGGTAGTCGTCCAGGTTCTGGAAGGCGAAGGTGCTATCGCGAAGAACCGCGAAGTCATGGGCGCAACGAACCCGGCAGATGCCGCTCCCGGCACGATCCGCGCCGAGTTTGCTGAAAGCGTTGGTGAGAACTCCGTACACGGCTCCGACGCACCGGAAACCGCTGCCGAAGAGATCGCTTTTTTCTTCTCCGGTCTTGAACTGGTTGGCTAAACCCGTCGCGCCAGCTTCGGTTGGCTGTGTCTTAACAAGATGAATGAGCCGCCCCGGTGTTTCGGGGCGGCTTTTCTTTTGTGGCCGGCTGGTTCGCTAGGTGTCGCGAAATATGTTGAACCGAGGCCGGTTCGTCACCATAAACGCGGCAGGCTCGCAGTTCCCGCGCCGCGCGTGGCACGGTCTACAGGCGATAGGAAAAGAAGGACACGGACCATGACTGAAGTGACGCCGATCATCCATCACCGCAGCCACAGCGAGTTGACGGAGGCGATTCCCCATATCCTCGATGCCGCCAAGGACAATGGCCGGCTCGACATGATCGTGATCCGGCCCGAAAAGGAGCAGCGTCTTCCGGTGCAGAGTGCACGTCTGACGTATGAAGAGGGCACCGTTGGCGATCACTGGGCCAAGGGCTGCTGGCTTTCCACCGACGAAGGCAAACCGCATCCCGACGTACAGATTTGCATCATGAGTTCGCGTTGCATCGCCGCCATTGCAGGTGAGCCGGAAAACTGGCCGCTCGCAGGTGACAACCTGTTCATCGATATGGACCTCAGCCCCGCGAATATGCCTCCTGGCACGAAACTCTCGATCGGTACTGTGGAATTGCTGATCACGGAGGAGCCCCATAACGGCTGTCAAAAATTCATCGACCGGTTCGGGCGCGATGCCTGTGTGTTCGTGAACACCGGGCGCGGCAAGGAACTGCGCTTGCGCGGGATCTACGGCAAGGTGATCAAAGACGGCACCGTGTCCGTTGGCGATACCGTCCGCAAGATCACCTGACTGCTCCAGTCTGGCGAATCCAGTCTCGATTAACGAGCGTTTAGCTTTTCAGACGGCGGCCTCGTGCGCCCATGCCGGCAGGTCGTGGCCCAGAACCACTTCCGCGCCGAGCCGACCCAGTTCATCGGAACATTTCGCGCCCCGTCCGCAGCCAGCGACAGCCACGCTGATCCGGTCTGAGACAGGCTGAAGCAGCGGAATGTTCTGCTCCGTATAGGTGGTCACACAGGCCTGATGGTGGCGCGACAGGATGGAAAGTCCCGGCATCCACTCGCGGATCATCGCCTCCAGAAAGGCGGCAACTTCTTCCGATCCTCCAGAGCGGAACCAGGCCTTGGTGGCCTCTGCGTCGGGCAGGGCAACGTCCGCCGTATCTCCGCCGAGCTTGAGATAGAACTTGCCATCGGGATAGCGGATGGGCGGCAACAGGTAAGGATCTTCCCCGGTGGGCAGCAGGTAGATCATGGAGGGCATGTCGTGCAGGCGCGCGGCTTCCTCCTCGCTGACCTCGAAAAGCGCAACGGTGCGCGCGTAGACCGAGAGAGGCAGGGGCTCCGGCAGCACCATATTGGAAAAGCCCCCCGCCGCCACGAGAACCCGGTCCGCGTTCACGCCTCCCTGATCGGTAACGATCCGGACCTGATCCGCTACTTCGTCGAGCTCATGCACGACGGCCCCCATGATCCGGGCGCCGGCCTTCTGCGCCGCGATTCCCTGGGCACGGACCAGAGCCCGAGGCGAGACATGGCCCGAATTCCCGGGCTCATAGAGCGCGAGAGTATCCTTTGGAAAGTCGAAATACGGGAAATCCTGAGCCAGTGCGGAGCCTTCGTATCGGGTGCAGGCAATCGCTTCCCGCTCGGCGATCTCGTCAACCTGATTGATCAGTGCGGCATCTTTCGGCCCCGCCATTATGACGCCAACTTCTGAGAAGAAAGGAACGCCGCTGCGGGCCTCGATCTGGCGATAGCGCGAGATCGAAGCGCGGCTGACCCGGCTCCAGAACGGCCATGGGTCCAGTGATCGGGTGATCCGCCCTTCGTCGTAATGGCTGCCGAAGACGCCCTTATGTTCAGGTTTGTTTTCCGGCTCCGAGGGGCCGATCAGGATCACATCATGGCCTTGTTCGGCCAGATGCCGCGCAGCAGCTGATCCGATCAGCCCGCGTCCAATGACGGCGAATTTCTCAGGCATATTGCGCTCCGCGATCTTGTCCCGAGGTCGACCATACAGCCTCTTTTCGCGGATGCATCCGGAGTTTTAGACCGGGTAGTAGAGCGCGCGACGATAGAGGTGCCAAGTGGCGTGGCCGAGGACAGGCAACACCAGCAGCATACCAAGGAAAAAGGGAAGCATTGCAAGAAACAGCAGAGCCGCGATCAGGCATGCCCAGATCAGCATGACCTTCTTGTTGCGCGCGACCGTGCGCATCGAGATTAGCATGGCCGAGACGAAATCAATCTCCCGTTCCAGCAAGAGAGGCAGGGAGACGACGGTGATCGAGAACACGAGGAACGCGACTACACCGCCGGACACGATCTCGAACAGGATCAGCAGCATCCCGTTGGTTGTGTTGAACACTTCCCATGAGGTGCTGATATTGGTCAGGGTCGAGCGTCCCAGGAAC
>JABDPP010000014.1 GCA_013042765.1 Litoreibacter sp. | reverse complement strand
GAGCATTTCACATCCACATGCACCCCTGCTTCCAGCAACGCATCCGTGGCGGCCTGATCAGCTCGTACGGCTACCTCGCGGCCGGTTGTGACAAGTCGCAGGGTAAAGGGGTGGTTCTCGTAATCGGGGGTCTCTGGAGTTGTGAAATATTCCAGATGTCGTGCCTCTTCGGGAAACCCGTTTGCCTCCGCAGCGGTTACGACCGCGTCCATGTAGACGTCAGGCCCGCATGTATAGACATGGGCGCCGTCGGCGTAGTGCAGGATGGAGGCCAGATCCGCACGACTTCCTTCGCTGGAGATATGAAGAAAGACATGATCGGCCCAGGGAGCCGCCTCCAGATCTTGCAGGAACGCGGCACTTTCCCGCGCCGAACAGCTATAATGGAGTGCGAAATTGGCGCCGATAGCATGCAGTCTGTGCGCCATAGCGATCATGGGTGTCACGCCGATGCCGCCGCCCATCAGGTAGGAGGTCGTGGCTGTCTCATCCAGCGGGAAATGGTTGATGGGTTTCGAGATAAAGACCTTTCGGCCAGTCTCAAAAATACGGTGCATGAGTTTCGAGCCGCCGCGACCTGTGTCTTCGCGCAGCACCGCGATCTGGTATTTTGACCGGTCCGCCGGATTGCCAGAGAGTGAATACTGGCGGAGGAACTCAGGCGCCACGACCACGTCGATATGGGCGCCGGCCGTGACCTCTGGCATGTCCGAGCCGTCCGGCATCGAGAATTCGTACTTGGTTACGTCACCTGTCATGTGCTCGGCGCGTGAAACCACGACCTGTAATACAGGGCTTTCGGCCTGATCGGCCTTATAGACGTGCTCAGTCGGCAGGCCCGCGGCCCGCCGACGCTTGTGTTCGCTTGCGGTAATCATCTCCTCGTAAGCCCGGATCCCGGCTTCGCGGTCCATGGGGAAGGGGAAGTTGTAAGGGGGCGGTGCGAGCGGGGCAGGGTAGACAGCGAGAGTCTGGTCCTCGAATTTCAGGTCCAGGTCCTTTTGCAGTGATCTTGCATTCACCGGATTGGGACTTGGACGGTAGGGGCCGTCATCCTCCATCTCGAGATCCCACCACCATTTCTTTACAGGATTGATTGCCCCGTTGCCCAGAATATCGTCGAGCCTTGCGAGTGGGGTTGCCATTTGCGGCAGGTTCATCGCCGCCCAGCGAAACGGCTTTTCGGCAAAAAGACCCTCGAGGTTCCACGGGCAGGTTTTCATGCAGCGGCCGCACATCGCCCCGTTTTTCTGGGACACGCGGTAGATGGTGCAGCGCTGGCTGTCCGATTTCCAGATCTCGTAGCCGTTGAACATCAGCTTGGGCCCGGCGGTGATCGCGCCAGAGGGGCATTCGCGAGCACATTTATTGCAGGCGTCGCAGAACCTCTGCAGGCCGAAATCGATCGGCTTGTCGTGGGTCATGGGCATGTTCGTGGTCACGACACCCGATTTCAGCCGCGGACCCAGAAACGGGTTCAGGATGACCTCACCGATACGAGAGACTTCCCCGAGGCCGCTGAGCAGCAGGAGCGGTGGGTGCAAGACCTCATCATCCATCACCGAATGCACCCGCGCGGTATAGCCAAGGTTGCGAAGATGTTGGGCCAGTACCCCGCCCACGAGCGAGAAGCGCAGATAGGCCCGCATAGACTGGGCGCAGGCGATCCAGTCATCGCCGGAGGCGCCCTCCATGGTCTCATGCCCTTGATCGATTATCATTGAGATGGCGTTTACGTGATAGGGGGTGATCGGTTGCCCGGCGGCGTCGTGGGAATAGTAAGTCCAATCTGGGCAGGCGCTCAGCCCGACAGCATCGACCCCCAGATAATAGAGTGCTGCCTTGACGCTGGCGGCGTTCGCCGCAGGATCTAGGGTAGAGGGATGGACTTGTGCCGCATTGCCATCCTGAAGGAGAACAAAAGCGCCGAGCGAGGGGCGGAATGCAAAGGCGGCCGCGGACTTGCGAACGTAATTTCCGTTCTTGGCAGCCTCCTGCGCGGCTGGCCCCAGATCTCCGAACAGCGACCGTGCGAACATGTTGGCGCGTTTGGGAACACGGGCCACGTTTGGCGCGTCGATATAGGTGGTGGGTGTATCGACACGTTTCAGCGTTTCGAATGCGTGCGGACCCTGCACGTAATCGCGGTTCTTGTAGGGATCGAAGTTCCGGGCGTTGCGCGCATTCGTCCCGAAACCAAGCTTCCATGCGGCGTTGTCGGGTTGGCTCGCTGCCAAGGGCTGGTCGCTGGCCACTTCCAGGGTCGTCGTGATGGCCGCAAGGCCGTATCTCTTGCCGAGAAATGGGTTGCTGCCATCAGGCAAGGCGAGGCCCGCTGCAATCGCCAGTTTGCCGAGATGGATATCAGTGGCGGCCGCGGAATGGGCGCGCGCCTCCCAGCCGAGGATCCTGAGGTAATTCGACAGTGTAACCGCGGTTTCCATTGCCCGCAGGCAGGCGCGGTGATCCTCAGCATCCCGTATCCAGTCTGTTCCGGGCTCAGTTTCGAGCGGCGCGCGGGGCATTTCGTAGAGAAACACGATCGCATAAGTGTGGTGGCGGCACTCTCTGGGTGGGGCCCGCATCGAGTCCCGCAATCCCGCCATGATGACATCAATCCCGGCCGCCAGCGTCTTTGGCTGAAGGGTTTCCAGCTTTTCGGCCAATCGGTCCACGTCTGGGTTTGACGCAGCCGTCTCTAACCAAGCGGATTCGGGAGTTTCACACAGTCCCACCATCGCGGCGTCGCAAAAGTAGCCGAAGGCTTTCAGATGTTGCGAGCGTTCCTCTGGGTCCTGCGGGATTTCAGCGCGTTCTTTCTTAACCAGCCCGTCGCGAGTGGCATCCATCATCGCCTGGTAGTCTTGCATCGCGTTGACAATGCTCAGCCGTTCGTCGGGGCGGCGAAAGGACAAGGGCGAGAATGCGGGCATTTGGCTCAGGTCAGGCGTGCCGGAGGATCGCCGGAGCTTTTCAAGCGGGTAGGGCCCCATGTGAACCGGGCGGTTTCGATAGGAAAAAAGTTTGCCCATTGGACCCTTTCAGAAGTTCGCCAGTCGCGTGGGCTCGCCTGTTCGCAGGCGTTCAAGCAACTCGATCAGCACTGAATTGTCTTCATCCGACAGCTTGCGCCGGAAATGGTCATTGTTTTCCGCGGCGATGGTGATGGCGCGTTTCAAGCGGTCTTCTCCGGATGCGGTCAGGGAAACATGCGTGCGGCGCCTGTCCCGCGGGTGCGTGCGGCGTGCAATCAACTGACCCGCCTCCAGCTGCCGCAGTGCGCGGGACGTGGCAGTCCGGTCGGTTCCGATGAAGTCCGCGATACTTGAAGGGCTGTGATGGCCTTCTTCGCCGATGGCCAAAAGAATGCACCAGCCCAGCCGTGTCAGCCCGAGGTCCCGCAGCCCATCCTCAAGGCGGCGTTCGAAAACCCGGCTGGTCAGGGTGGCCTGATACCCCAGCGACTGATGCAGGTTGTAATGCTTCTCGTCCACACCCATAGATATCACCGTCAGACAAGCGGCAACCGGGGTCAAGGACAACTGCGCATGATACGAGGTCTCCTCTTCGACAAGGACGGAACACTGGTCGATTTCAACAAGACCTGGGGCAGCTGGGCCTGCGCCTTTCTGGAAGAAATCGCGCAGGGGGACGCGAGGCTGGTTGAGGCTCTTGCCGACGCGATTGGATTTGAAATCGCGACCCGCAGCTTTCATCCTCGAAGCGCGATCATTGCCGGCACGCCCGAGGAAGGGGTGGAGTTGATGCTGCCCTACCTGCCGGCATGGAATTTTGACGGTTTGCTGGCCCATTCGAACCGTGCCGCAAAGGACGCGCCACTGGCAGAGGTCGTGCCGCTGGCCGGCTATCTCAGCGAGCTGCGGGCCGACGGTTACAGCCTCGGGCTTGCCACCAACGACTCAGAGGCAACCGCACGGGTTCATATGGCCAGCCTTGGCGCGCAGGACCGGTTTGATCTGATCCTCGGCTCGGATTCAGGCTTCGGCGGCAAGCCGGGGCCGGGGATGTGTCTTGCCTTCGCCGAGCATGTCGGCCTGCGGCCCGAAGCCGTAGCGATGGTCGGTGACAGCACCCACGACTTACTGGCCGGACGCGCTGCCGGAATGACCTGTGTCGGGGTTTTGACAGGTGTGGCGGGGGTTGAGGAGCTTGTGCCACACGCAGATGTGGTCCTTGCAGATATCGGGAAACTGGCAAGCTGGCTCGACCAGCAGGCCGCCTGAAACGAGAAAAACGACGAAAAGCGTCGGTATCTGCAAAATGGCGGGTCTGACCTTCATGCGACAGTTTTCCTGCGGGATCTCTAGGAAAGGACCCAGGATGGCGGATGGTGCAGTACGCAAACGGCGCTCCGGCGGTCGCGCCGGTAATACCCGGCGCACGGACAGCCTTCTGCCCGATCAGATGCCTTGGGGGCAGCCGGTAAATCCCGACCGGCCCACGGAACCGCTAGACGAGGATGGCGTTCAGGC
>JABDPP010000013.1 GCA_013042765.1 Litoreibacter sp. | reverse complement strand
GTTCAGGCTCGCGAGAGTCACCGCTGGAGAAGAACCTTGTGTTGAACACCTGCTCCACCTGCCCCGTTTCGAGCAACGTTTCGATCCAGACGATCTGGTTGTCGGTAATCTTGCGCGATGTTTCGGGCAGCTCCGTGATCATCAGCCGCCAGTCCGAAGAGCTCTCGATCGGGCCTTCCGGCGCGGTGACCATTTCGGCTTCTGCAAAAGAACTGTCGATCTTGGTAACTTTGAACCAACCGCCATTGGCGTTGATCAGGACCGAGCGGTTCTGCTCGCCCAGTTCTTCCGCTGACGTAGCGTCGGCCGACCGGGTCTCCAGCTCATCGGCTTGGGCCAGCAGCTTGTCGCGGGCGGCGATACGTCCGCTAAGCTGCGCCTCGGCCTGCTTGCGCGCCTCTTCGGTTTCCGCTCCAGCCAGCGCCTCTTCGTAGAACAGAACCCCGTTCTGCTGCAGGGCGGCCTGGCGGCGGACTCGCTGTGCCTCGAGCAAAAGCCCGCCCTTGACCCGTCGCAGCGCAGCGGAGAAATCGTTGACGGTCGAGGTGATGCGCCAATCATCATTGCCTTCGGCGGCTGTCAGAACGCCCTGAACCTGCGTTTCTTCGAGTTTGCCGAAGTCGTTCTTGAGGTAGAGATCGGTCACGTCGGAAGCGAGGAAGCGAAATTCAATTGTCTCCCCCAGCAGCTGCGGGTTCTGGGAGACATAATCGGCCAGCTCAAAGGCGGCGCCCGAGGAGGTTAGGTCATAGAGCGCACGGCGGGTCTTGCGGCCTTTCGCATTGGGAAACTGCTCCTTGAGCATGTCCTTGGTCAGGCCGGAGAAATCACCCCGCCGGATAATGGCCGGATCGCCCGTGTTCTCCGGGTCGATCTCGGCTGCATCAATTGTGATCGGGAAGGTGATATAGGTCTCGCTCAGCGCGCCCACGGCTTTGCCCACGACCGAGGAGAGCAGCGCCACAAGTGCGGCGCCTGCCAGGAAGATGGCGAGGATGCCGTAGATTTTCAGCCGTGTCTCAGCCCAGCGACGCCGGCGGATCCGCGCGGTTGCACCCGGTCCGGAATGCATCTCTGTGAGGGAAGTCATGTCAACCATTGTCGCCGCCCCTAGTCGTAAAGTTCACGGTAGCGGCGCACGATGCGCTGCGCGACGATGTTCATCAGCAGGGTCACGCAGAACAGCGTGAAGCCAAGCGTGAAGGCGGGACCGGCGGCCGTGGAGGCTTCGGTGTCGCCTGTGATCAGCATCACGATCTGCACCGTGACGGTTGTCACCGCTTCCAGAGGGTTAGCGGTCAGGTTGGCGCCCTGCCCCGCGGCCATCACCACGATCATGGTTTCGCCCACAGCGCGGGAAATCCCCAGAAGCACGGCCGACACGATCCCCGGCAGGGCCGCGGGCAGCACGACCTGGCGGATCGTTTCCGCCTTGGTGGCCCCCAGCCCGTATGAGCCGTCACGCAGCGATTGCGGCACGGAGTTGATCACGTCGTCGGAGAGCGACGAGATGAACGGGATGATCATGATGCCCATGACAATGCCTGCGGCCAGCGCTGATTCAGACGCGATAGAAAGCCCGATCGCCTCACCGGAATTGCGCAGGAAGGGTGCCAGCGTGATCGCGGCGAAAAAGCCGTACACCACGGTCGGGATACCGGCGAGGATCTCCAGCATCGGCTTGGTCCAGGCGCGCACGCGCGGGCCGGCGAATTCACTGAGGTAGATCGCGGCAAAGAGCCCGATCGGGGCGGCCACGAGGATCGCGATGATGGTGATCAGAAGGGTGCCGGCGAAAAGCGGCACCGCGCCGACCTTGTCGGGGTCGAGCTTGCCAGCCTGAACCCCGGAAAGCGGGCTCCAGTTGGTCCCGAACAGGTACTTATCGACACGCCACTCGATATTGTCGAAGAAATTCAGCGTCTCGAAGATCAGTGACATCACGATGCCGACCGTCGTCAGGACCGCAATCACAGCCATGGCGAGCATCAGGCGCTCGATAATGGCCTCCGATTTGTTGCGGGCCCTCCAGCCAGCCGCGACAGAGCGGTACGACCACGCGCCGAGCAGCAGGGCAAGGCCCACTGTCAACACCAGCGTTCCGGTGCGATGCAGGGCAGATTGTGTCTTGAAGGTCGCCGCGATTTCTTCGCGCAGCGGGTCGGTCTTGGAGGCAAGGCCCCCTTCGGCGATCGCGTGAGCGTCCGACAGGACCAGCTCAACCTCGATCGGGGAGAGGTCCGGGTTTGCTTCATAGACATCAGTGACGAGGCCCTGCTCGATCAGCTGACCCCAGACCGTGCCAACGACAAGAAGAACCGCCATGCCGCCGAGCGCGGACACCAGAAGGGCGTAAAGGCCGTGATAGTTCGGTCTGGAATGAAGCGAGTAGACTTCTCCATTCACCACGGAGAGAGCGCGACTGCGGGCGGCGAAATAGAAAAACAGCGCTATGGCAGCGACTGCGATCGAACCGTTTAACAGCATGTGGCCTCGTCCTTGCGAATCTGCCTTTTTCGGCTGTCTTCGCTTAGTCTTTCAGGTCGGAGCGGGCAAGCTTAGTTGCCCGCTCCGGATAGATCAGAGCCGATTACTTGAAGTCGGCAGCGGTCAGCGGCTTCAGGGATGCAACGTTGCCCGAGATCGCCTCGAAAGCATCTTCCGGCAGCGGGATCAGGCCCTTGTCGACCAGGTAGCCTTCTTCACCAGCAGCTGCGTCGGACATGAACTCGCTTGCGAATTCCTGAATGCCCGGAACAACACCAACGTGCGCGTTCTTGATATAGAAGAACAGCGAGCGGGAGACCGGGTAGTCGCCAGCCGCGATGTTGTCGAACTCAGGCTCGACACCGTCAACGGTTGCGCCCTGCAGCGCGTCGGAGTTCTGGTCGAGGAAGGAGAAACCGAAGACGCCAACAGCGTTCGGGTTGGCTTCCAGCTTGGAGACAATCAGGTTGTCGTTCTCGCCAGCTTCGATGTAGGCGCCATCTTCGCGGATGGAAATCCCGTCACACTCGATGCCTGCCCCTTCACAGCCCTCTTCCATGACCAGCTCTTCGAACGCGTCACGGGTGCCGGAGGACGGTGGCGGGCCGAGGACTTCGATCTTGATCGCCGGGAGCGACGGATCAACTTCGTTCCACATGGTGGGCTTCGGGCCCTGCTCGGCCAGAGCGATTACGATCTGCTCGCGGGTCACGGAAAACTCGGGGCCGCCTTTAGCGTTGGCCATGACGATACCGTCGTAGCCGATGACAGCTTCTGTCACTTCGGTGACGCCGTTTTCAGCGCAGAGCTTGAATTCTTTTTCTTTCATCCGACGCGACGCGTTGGTGATGTCCGGATGATCGGTGCCGACACCGGCGCAGAACAGCTTCAGACCACCGCCGGAACCGGTCGATTCAACGACAGGTGTCTGGAAATCGGTGCTGCGGCCGAACTGCTCGGCGACAGCGGTCGAGAACGGAAATACGGTAGAAGAGCCGACGATGCGAATTTGGTCGCGAGCTGCGGCTGCAGTTGCTGCGGTTGCGGCTACCAGTGCGGTAGTTGCGGCAATCTTGAAGAACGACATGCGTTTCCCCCTAGTATGTTTAAGCCTCGAATGCCCCGTTGCAGGACATCCTGAGACTGCCGTCTAAAGGCCGGTGAATGAGTTTTTGTGAAGTTTCTGTAAAAGTTTTATGACGGACCCAGAATTGTCTGAGAAAACTTTTCAGGCGGCCGGAAGAATGACCGAAAACGTGCTGCCTTCGCCTTGTTGCGAAACAATTTTCAGACGCCCACGGTGACGGTTCACGATATGCTTCACAATCGCCAGTCCAAGCCCTGTCCCGCCCATTTCGCGACTTCTGTGGTCGTCGATACGATAAAACCGCTCTGTCAGGCGGGGCAAATGTAACGGATCGATTCCCTCGCCTTGATCAATCACGTCCGCGCGCACTGCCGGAAGGCGCAGCGCGCGATCAATCGGTGTCTCGCTGATCGAAACCCGGATCACTTTCCCCGATCCACCATACTTGATCGCGTTCTCAATGAGGTTGAGGAATAGTTGGGTCAGCTGGTCCCGGTCGCCCATCACCAAATGGACCGCGTCAACGCCTTCAGTATCGATTGCGATATCGGCGTTCTTCAGTTTGCCCTCCAGCGTGGCGATCACCGATCGCACAACGGAGGAAAGGTCGACCTGATCACGCGGGCGCACCCGCTCGTCGGCCTCGACCCGGCTCAAAGACAGGAGATCGCGGACCATACGGCCCATCCGGTGGGCTTCCGTTTCCATGATCTCGAGGAATCGGCTGCGCGCCTCGGGGTCGTCGCGGGCCGAGGTTTTCAGGGTCTCTATAAATCCGGTCAGGCTGGTCAGAGGCGTGCGCAGCTCGTGGCTGACATTGGCGATGAAGTCGCGCCGGATCAGCTCGGATTCCTCCATCTGGCTGTGATCTTCAAAACTCAGCACGGCGCCGCTGATGCCGCCCGCCTCATCGAGGAGCGGATGCGCTTTGAAATCATAGGTGACTTCGCCGGAAATTCCGCTGAACACGAACCGGGCTGAGCTATCCCGCCCGTCGCGCACGGCGTGGTCCATCGCCGCGAGCACCGCGGCTTGACGCAGCAGGGTCACGGCATTCATCCCGAGCGGATCGTTGCTGAACAGCTCAACCGTCGGACCGTTGGTCATGATGACACGGTAATTGGCATCGATCACCATCACCGGGATCGGCACGCCGGCCAGGACGGACTGAACAGACGGCGTCAACATGATGCTCCCAGCCCCTCCCAAGGCTTTCAGAGGGCTGCGAACCCGCGCGTGAACTCGGCTTTCAGCAGCTCGATATCCTCGACACCGACGGAGACGCGGAAGAAACCTTCGGAGATGCCGAGCTTGGCGCGGCCTTCCTCGGTCAACCCGCGATGCGAGGACGAGGCCGCGTGGCTCAGCGTGGTGCCGATGTCGCCCAGTGTCGGTGCGAACGCCATGTTGGGCATGGCGCGGCTCAACGCGTTGGCCTCTGCCCGGCCACCGTCGAGCACAAAGCTGACCATGTTGCCGAAGCGCGGGCCAAGCAGCGCGCCGGCGCGATTGTGATCGGGGTGATCCGGGCGGCCCGGATAGAGCACCTGCCGCAGACCCTGCAGACCGGCGATGTGATCGGCCAGTGCAGCGGCGTTCTCCTCGGCGCGGTCATAGCGCAGGTGGAAGCTCATCAGCCCGCGTTCGGCCATCCAGCAATCATAGGGGCTCGGCGTCAGGCCGAGCGTGACAATCGTGCCCTCGATCGCGGTGCGGTGCTCGGGTGAACGGGCGCAGACATAGCCCAGCATGGCGTCGGAATGGCCGGCCAGCAGTTTGGTGACCGAGTGGATCACCACATCGGCCCCGTGCTCGAAAGCGCGGTAGGCGCGCGGCGTGGTGAAGGTGTTGTCCACAACAAGGATCAGCCCGCGACGTTTGGCGATCTCGGCAATGGCCTCCATGTCAGCGACGCGCAGGGTCGGGTTCGAGACGACTTCCACAAGAATCAGCCGGGTTTTCGGGGTGATCGCGGCCTCGATCGCGGCGGCATCGGTGGGATCGGCCAGCGTGGCGGTGATCCCGAGGCGCGGCAGGTCCTGTGTCAGCATTCGCAGGCTGCGGCCGTAAAGCTGGTCACCGCCGATGATGTGATCGCCGGTGTCGAGCAGGCCCAGCATCGTGGCGGTCACAGCCGCCATGCCGGAGGCCGTGACAAAGCCACCTTCAGCGCCGGTTTCCAGCGCATCGATCTTGGCGGCCAGAACGCTGGCATTGGGGTGGCCTTCGCGCGAATAGGTATAGCCGTGTTCGCGGCCCTCATATTGCGCGTCGAGCGTGTCCGGATCGGGCGAGGCATAAACCACGGACGGTTGCAGCGGCGTGACGACGGCACGGCTGATGCTCTGGGGCCAGGGGGTGCGGCGCACGAGGTTGTCGGGAGTATCACTCATGGGCGCGTTGTTCCTTCGCCTGAAACGATATATTTGAAGCTGGTGAGCTGTGTCGCGCCCACCGGGCCGCGCGCGTGCATTTTGCCGGTGGCGATCCCGATCTCCGCGCCCATGCCGAACTCGCCGCCATCGGCAAACTGGGTGGAGGCGTTGTGCATCAGGATGGCGCTGTCGAGCCGGCTCAGGAACAGGTCCGCGGTGGGCTGGTCCTCGGTGATGATGCAATCGGTGTGGTTCGAGCCGTAGGTCCGGATATGGTCCATCGCCGCGTTCACGTCGGAGACCGTTTTCGCCGCGATTTCCATATCGAGATATTCAAAGCCCCAGTCCTCTTCGGAGGCGGGCACGGTCCCCTCGATCTTTTGCAGGGTCTCGTCGGCATGGACGGTGACACCGGCATCGATCAGGGCGCGCAGGACCCCCTGCCCGATCGTGTCGACGATATCTTCGTGGATCAGCAGGCATTCGGCAGCGCCGCAAATACCGGTACGCCGAGTTTTCGCGTTGAGAACGACTTTCAGCGCCCTTTCTGCGTCCGCGTGCTTGTCGAGATAGACATGCACGATCCCTTCGAGATGGGCAAAGACCGGCACACGGGCCTCGCGCTGGACGAGGCCGACAAGACCCTTGCCGCCGCGCGGCACGATCACGTCAATCGTATCGGTCATTTTCAGCATCTCGCTGACCGCGGCGCGATCGCGCGTAGGCACAAGCTGAATGGCGTCGGCCGGCAGTCCGGCCGCGCTCAGGCCCTGCACGAGGCAGGCATGGATCGCACCGGAAGAATGGAAGCTTTCCGAACCGCCGCGCAGGATCACAGCATTGCCTGATTTCAGGCAAAGCGCGCCGGCATCCGCCGTCACGTTGGGGCGGCTTTCATAAATCACGCCGATCACACCAAGCGGTGTGCGCACGCGCTTGATATGCAGCCCGCTGGGACGATCCCATTCGGCGAGAACCTCGCCCACGGGATCGTCCTGTCCCGCCACTGCGCGCAGGCCGTCTACGATGCCCTTGATGCGGTCTTCATCGAGCATCAGCCGGTCCATCATCGCAGGCGACAGGCCCTTTTCGCGGCCGTACTCGAGGTCTTTGGCGTTGGCGGCGATGATATCCGCGCGGCCTGCCCAGACGGCATCGGCCGCTGCATTGAGAGCTGCGGTCTTGCGCTCGGCCGGGGCGAAAGACAGCTCGGCCGCGGCGGCTTTGGCGCGTTGGCCGATCCCGGCCATCAGTTCGGGGATGTTTTCGAGGTCTTTCATCATCTCAGCCTTGCTGTTTCGTCCCTGTATCTTTGTCTCGGCCCGGGTCATCGCCCCGTCCCGCATCCATCGCACCGCGCGGTTATAACACCATATCGTCGCGATGCACCAAGGCGGCGCGCCCCGGATAGCCCAGGATCGCTTCGATCTCGGAGGAGTGCCGCCCCTGCAATTGGCGCGCCTCTTCGGCGGTGTAGCGGATCAGCCCGGTGGCAAGCGTATCGCCATCGGCCGACAGGATCTCGATCGGATCACCGCGCCCGAACAGGCCAGTGACCGAGGTCACGCCGGCAGGCAACAGCGACTTACCTGCGCCGAGCGCGCGGGCCGCACCCGCATCTACATGCACAGCACCCTTCGGCTTCATCGCGGCGATCCAGCGCTTGCGCGCAAGTTGCGGGTCATCCTGCGCCTGGAACCAGGTGGCGTTGGCGCCGGCTTCGAGAGCGCGGAGCGCGTGGTTCTCGGTGCCTTGGGTGATCACAAGCGCCGCACCGCCCGCTGTGGCGGTTCTGGCGGCCATGAGCTTCGTTTTCATACCGCCCTTGGACAGGCCCGAACCGGCATCCCCGGCCATGGCTTCGATCTCGGGTGTGATCGTGGTGACGTGGTCGAGCCGCGTGGCCGTGGCATCGAACGCCGGATTGGCGGTGTAAAGCCCGTCGACGTCGCTGAGCAGGATCACCAGATCCGCACCGACGGTCACAGCGACCTGCGCGGCCAGCCGGTCATTGTCGCCGTAGCGAATTTCGTCGGTGGCGATGGTGTCGTTCTCATTCACGATGGGGACCACGCCAAGCCCCAAAAGCTGTTCCAGCGTGGCGCGGGAATTGAGGTAGCGGCGGCGGTCGCGGCTGTCCTCAAGAGTCACCAGAACTTGCGCTGTGACGATGTCATGGGGTGTGAGCGCGTCTTCGTACGCCCGGGCAAGGCGGATCTGGCCCACCGCGGCTGCGGCCTGCGACTTTTCCAGCGCCAGCGCCCCGTTGCCTAGCCCAAGCGCACCACGCCCCAGCGCGATCGAGCCCGAGGAGACGAGCACGACATCCTGCCCGCGCGCCTTGAGGGCTGCGACGTCGGCGGCCAGAGCGCACAACCAGTCCGTGCGCAACTTTCCGGTCGCACTATCGACCAGCAGAGCCGAGCCGATCTTAATGACAAGCCGTTTATAAGTGCTCAGGGATGCCATGTTTCCGGCTTTTCCTTGGATTTCTTCTCTCGGATACGGTCATCCTCGATCTGGGCGCGCACCGCACGCAGCACGTTGGTGAGCCCCTCCTGGCTGACGCCGGACATGGCCATCACCGGACCACCGGCAGCCTTGGCAAGTGCGGACAGCTTTTCTGCCTTTTCCTCGGGCTCCAGCGCATCGATCTTGTTGAGCGCGGTCACCCGCGGCTTGGTGGCCAGAACGCCGCCATAGGCTTCGAGCTCGTGGATGATCGTCTCGTAATCCTCGACCACGGTTTCCGAAGTGCCGTCGACGAGATGCAGCAAGACCGAGCAGCGCTCGACATGGCCCAGGAACCTGTCGCCGATCCCCCTGCCCTCATGGGCGCCCGCAATCAGGCCGGGAATATCGGCCATAACGAATTCCGCATTATCCACCCCGACCACGCCGAGATTGGGGTGCAGCGTTGTGAACGGGTAATCCGCGATCTTGGGTCGCGCGTTAGAACAGGCCGCAAGGAAAGTGGACTTACCGGCATTGGGCAGACCCAGAAGCCCCGCATCCGCGATCAATTTGAGGCGCAGCCAGATGGTACGTTCCACCCCCGGTTGGCCGGGATTGGCGCGGCGCGGTGCCTGATTTGTGGAGGATTTGAAATGCAGGTTCCCGAAGCCGCCATTGCCACCCTTGGCGAG
>JABDPP010000012.1 GCA_013042765.1 Litoreibacter sp. | reverse complement strand
GGTTGCAGGGCTCGATCCGGACATGGCCGCAAAAAGAGCACAGGCACCGAGGTTGGAAATAACAAGCCCACCCGGCACACGCGTCAGCCAGCGTTCAAGCGCCTCGTAGAGGTCGGCCCCGGCTCGGGTAGACGCAATTGAGGCCCCCATGATGATGAACATCGGGATTGAAAGCAGCGCGAAGTTGTCGAGCTTTCCGAACAGGATCTCCGGCATCAGCTCAAGCGAGCGCATCCCGTCAAAGATCATCAGGAAACCGGCCGAAACGATAAGAAGCCCCATCGCAACGGACACGCCAGAGAACAGAACGAAAATGGTAGTCAGCGCGACCAGCGCGCCCAGCAGAAGCGGATCCATTACGCGTCCTCCAGACCGAAAGGTGCGTCAATCTTCAGGATCACGGCAACGAGATCGGCGATCAATTGAAGCAAGAGCAAACCAAAGCCGATCGGAATCGACAGGTAGGGAATCCACAAACGGACGCCCCAGACAGTATCAGAACGCCAGCCGCGGTCCCACGCAAAGTGCCAGTATTCATACCCGTAATAGAGCATCACCGCGATGATTGCCGAGGACAGCGAGAGCGTGAAGATCGACAGAACGAACCGCGCTTTCGGCGGCAGGGACAACGGGAACAGATCAACGTTCACGTGCCCGCGCAAACGCTGGACATAGGGCAGGCCCACCAGGGTCGCGGCGACAACGAGGTAGATCACCGCCTCAGTCTGCCAGATGGTTGACCCGTTGAGCACGAAGCGCACAACGATCATCTGGCAGGTGATTCCGACGGCTAGGACGATCATCCCGGCGGAGCACCAGCCCGCAACCGTGGAGATGGCCGCAACGGCCTTCAGAAACGGATTATTGCCCGTATTCGCAACAGCGGCGGAGCTTTGACCGGCCATCACTCGTCCTTTCAGGGTAAAAATACAGGAACGGCGGCAAGAGCGCCGCCGTTCCCAGTATTGGTTTCAGGGTCTTATCACTCGACGGCAAGTGCCAGGTCGAGCAGCATCTGCCCATCGGGAACTTCGGCAACGAAGGCCTTGTAGGAAGTTTCCTGAGCGAGTGTGCGCCATGCGTCAAACTCTTCCTGAGTCATGCTGGCGATCTCGACACCTGCATCCGCAAAGGTTTTCGCAGAGGCAGCGTCCTGCTTCTTCGCCTCTTCCAGGTAGAAGGCTTCCGCCTTGGCTGCAGCAGCTGTCAGAGCAGCCTGCTGGTCAGCGTTCAGGCCCTCGAATGTGGATTTGTTCATCAACAGCGGCTGATACATGAACCACAGGGCGTAATCGCTGGCGGGGGTGTAGCACTTGACCTGCTCGTAGATCCGG
This sequence comes from Litoreibacter sp., assembly GCA_013042765.1. Lineage (GTDB taxonomy): Bacteria > Pseudomonadota > Alphaproteobacteria > Rhodobacterales > Rhodobacteraceae > Litoreibacter. The sequence continues at coordinate 1,158 of JABDPP010000012.1, read as the reverse complement.
TAGGACACGAAGGAAGAAGACGAAGTGTTGGCTGCGTTCAGAACGCCGGTCTGCATGGCGTTGTAGATCTCCGAGGAGGCCATGGATGCGATGGACGCGCCAGCACCTGCCAGCATCTGCTCGAACGCCTTACCTGCTGCGCGGGTCTGGAGACCAGCAACATCTTCAGGCTTCGTGATGCACTTGTCTTTTCCGACAAAACCACCGGCGAGGTAGCCGTGAACCAGAACCATTACGTCATCTTCAGCCATTTTGGCTTCGATGGCTTCCATGAACGGGCTCTCATTCATACGTGCGGCGTGATCGTGGTTCTTAACCAGACCGGGCATGAGCGTCAGGTTGAATGCGGGCTGCTGACCACCAGCGTAAGACAGCGGGAACACGGTCATGTCCAGCTGGCCACGGCTCAGCGGCTTGTATTGCTCGCGCGGCTTGAAAAGCGATTTGGAGCCAAAGATCTTGATATCGAGATCAACATTGGCCGCGGCAACTTCGTCAGCCACGATCTGTGCAACTTGGTGGCGCACGTCTTTGTTGGACCACTGGTGCGACAGGCGCAATTCAGTTGCGGCAACAGATGTCGCCCCGAGACCGGCAGCCAGAGCCAGCGCGGTAAAAAGTTTCGTTCTCATGTATTCCTCCCATAAACTTCGGATCGGCTCAGCTTGAGCCTTCCCTAAGGTGTAGCTCCCTTACACCGATCGTCAAAACGACTGCAAGCAGGTCCCTTGAGCAGGACAAAGCGACCGAATGCACAACGGCAATTCACGTCGCTCAAGCGCTTGATTGCGCGGGCATTTAATTCCCCCCACGGCGCAGCAGGACGGCTTGCCCAGATTCAGATATTTGACAGAACGCCGCGGTGGCGGCGCCTCAGACCCAAGGACGCTCGGATGAAATACCTTTTTCGAACGTGGAAATCTCATCAACATTTGCCATCGTCAGACCGATGTCATCAAGGCCTTCCAATAGGCAATGCTTCTTGAAAGGATCAACCTCGAAGCTGAAGCTCTCCCCATCCGAAGACGTGATTGTCTGGCTTTCCAGATCCACTTCGATACGTGCGTTCGAGCCCTTCTCCGCATCTTTCATCAGGATATCGACCTGCTCTTGCGGCAAAACCACCGGCAGGATCCCGTTCTTGAAGCAGTTGTTGTA
>JABDPP010000009.1 GCA_013042765.1 Litoreibacter sp. | reverse complement strand
CAGCGGCATCAGTGGGCATTTTCCCCTCCCGAAGAATATATTGAAAAAGGCGGGGCCCGTGTCGGCCCCGCCTGAAGCGATTTTAGCGAATGCCCTTGGCAGACAGCTCAACCACTTGAGCAGCTTTGTCAGCTGTGATCAGGTTTGGACCCGAAGGCACGTTGCCGCCTGGGACCAGACCAAATTGTGCGTGCAGAGCGAGGAATGCCACAGGCAGGTAGCCCTGCAGGTACTGCTGCTGATCAATCGCGAAGGCGGCTTTGCCGCTGGAAACCGCTTCGAGATAACCCGCGGAGAGGTCAAAGGAGCCCACGTTGATGGAGCCCTCACCGCCCACGGCAGACACAGCGGAGACCGCAGGCTCACCGGCAAGCGAAGCGCCCAGCGCCATCACGGTGTCGATATCACCGTCGGAATCAAGTGCTGCCTTCACCTTTGCTTCAATCTCAGAGGGGTCGTTGGTTGTCGGCAGAACGGTGACTTCACCGCCAAAGCCCTGCTCAAAGCCCGCACACCGCGCATCGAGCGATACGTTGCCGACCTCGTGGTTGATGCAGATCGCCTTGGAGCCGCCCATGGACTTCATCATCTCGCCGGCAGCAAGGCCCGCGTCGAACTCTTCCTGACCCACGTGCAGCAGGGCACCAAGGCTTTTCGATACGTCGGACCCGGAGTTCATCGAGATCACCGCAATGCCCGCGGCAACTGCTTTCTGAATGGACGGCCCAAGCGCGTCGGCATCGGGGATGGACACCACAAGGCCATCCGGCTCCTGGTTCACAGCCGCGTCGATGAGCTGGCTCATCGCAACCATGTCAAACGTTTCCGGCGCGCGGTATTCAACGTTGGCCCCTGTATCTGCAGCGGCCTTCTCAACGCCATTCTTGACGACGGACCAGAACGGGTCAGACGCCTGGCCATGGCTGACAACGATGATATCGGTCGCGAATGCAGGCGCGGCAAGCGCCACCGAAGCAGCCACGAGTGTGGATTTCATAAGGTTTTTCATAATTTCTCCCTGGGTTGGCTTTCTTTGCCTTAAATAAGGACGTTTCTACGCCTCTGGCAAAAGGAAAGCACAGGTTGAGATTCTTTGCAACCGGTTGCAATCAATTTTAAGCTATGCTCAGTTTACTCGAGTTCGGGCAAATATGGACAACAGGCAATGACGGTCACACTCAAGGATGTCGCGCTACGGGCTGGCGTGTCTCGCTCCGCCGTTTCACGGACGTTCACGCAGGGTGCCTCCGTCTCGGATAAGACCCGCCGAAAGGTCGAGAAAGCGGCCGAGGAACTGGGCTACAGCCCGAATGCACTGGCCTCGTCGCTGACGACTGGCCGGACCAAGCTCATCGGGCTTGTTTCAAACAATTTCCACAACCCCCTGTTTCTTGAGGTCTTCGACCTGTTCACCCGGAGCCTGCAAGACCGCGGATTGCGACCGCTGCTGGTGAACCTCACGGATGAAACCGATCCCGCGCACTCGCTGCAACTCTTGCGGCAATACTCGGTAGACGGAGTGATCGTCGCCTCATCGACGCTCTCGCCCGAGTTTTCGCTGGCCTTCCAGAAGGCGCGCATTCCGGTCGTGCATTCCTTCGGGAAGTTCGCAAACGCGCCCCGCGTGCATGTGGTGGGCATCGACAATATCGAATGCGGCCGCATGGCCGCGCGGACGCTGATTGCCAGAGGTTACCGCCATATCGGATTTCTGGGTGGCCCTGCCGAAGCGACCTCCACGATCGACCGCCGCAAAGGGTTTCTCGAGGTGATAAATGGGCAGGACAAAGTCACAGCGACCGAGAGCTTCGCCACCGCCTATTCCTTTGATGCGGGCCGGGCCGAGATGTTGAACCTGCTCAGGAACAAACCGGCTGAGGCCTATTTCTGCGGTGATGACGTTCTGTCGATCGGGGCGCTGAGCGCAATTCAGGAAAACGGCCTGAGGGTGCCGGAGGATATCGGCATCATTGGACTCAACGACATGGACATGGCACGCTGGCAGAACATCAACCTGACCACGATCCGCCAACCGATCCGCCAGATCATCGACGCCTCGATTGAATTGGTCACGGCGATGCTGGATGACCCGGGGCGTCACCCCGAAGCACGGCTTTTTGGCTGCGAGATCGTCGAGCGAGGGACATTGCGCCCCCTGCCCTGATGCGGCCGTCACGCGCGCAACATCGGCGGACGCGCGTCGACCCAGGCACCCTCCTGCGCGGCCGAGTCGACAGCCGCATAGACCGCCGCCATCGAGCGTAGGCCGTCCTCTGCCATGGGCAGTGCGTCGCGCGTCGCGCCCCGCAGCGCGGCAGCGAGATCGACGTAGATATTTGCGACCGCCAGAGGAAACCCCTCCGGATGTGCAATCGCAACACGGCTGAGACGCGCGGCTTCGTTCGACAGCCCCGGCTCACCCTTCTCCATGATCTGCGTGCGCCCGCCCACCGGTGTATAATAGACTTGGTTCGGCTGCTCAGAAGCCCAGCGCATTCCACCGGTCTCTCCAAAAACCTGAATGTCGAACCCGTGCTGGCGTCCGATCGCCACCGAGGAAGACCAGAGCCGTCCCACCGTGCCGCCCTCCATCCGGAAGTTGACCATGGCGTCGTCTTCAAGCTCCCGGCTCGGAATCGTAGAGGCGAAATCCGCTGACAGGCTGCGCACCTGATCGCCTGCGACGAAGCTTGCCATATGCAGTGCGTGAATGCCGCAATCGGCGAATTGACCGGAAACCCCTGCCATGGCCGGATCGTAGCGCCACCGCACCCGAGGATTGTCTGCATCGGTCGCGTCGCCGTGATGGCCGTGGCTGAAATTTGTCACGATGAGCCGGACCCGTCCTATCTGGCCAGAGGCCACCATCTGGCGCATCTCCCGCACCATCGGATAGGCGGAGTAGCAATAGTTCACCGCGCAGATCTTGCCCGACGCGCGGGCCACGCGGACAATCTCCTCGCCCTCTTCCACACTCATGGTCATGGGCTTTTCGCAAAGCACGTTGAACCCGGCTTCGAGAAAGGCCTTGGTGATCTCGAAATGGGTGGAGTTCGGCGTCGCAACGGTAACCAGATCGACGCGGTCTTCGCGGTTACGCTCACCCTCCAGCATCTCTTGCCAGTTGCCGTAAGCGCGATCCCCGGCCACGCCAAGCTCCATGGCATAGGCCCGGCCCTTCTGCGCATCCGCATCCAGCGCGCCCGCTGCCAGAACGAAGTTGCCATCCGCCTGCGCGCCAAGCCGGTGCGCCGGTCCGATCTGACTGCCCTCGCCGCCGCCGATCATGCCCCATTTCAATCGTTTCATAGCCGCGGCACCCCTGTTCAGCTGAAGCCGATGGACTGGAGATAGGCGCGGTTCAGCTTGGCATCCCGCAGCGCATCCGTATCCGGCAATGTCGGGTCGCAATCCTGCTCCACCGTGCACCAGCCTTCAAAGCCGTTCTCCATCAGGATCTCGCGGACCCGTGGAAAATCAACGTCCCCGTCGCCGAGATTGCAGAAAATCCCCTGCCCGCAGGCCTCGTAAAAGCCGGTATTCTTCGCGATCACGTCAGCTTTGACCACCGGATCGATGTCCTTGAAATGCATGTAGCTGATGCGCCCGATATGGCGCTCCATGAAGGCCACGGGATCAAAGCCGGCATAGGAGTGATGACCGGTATCAAAGCAGATCTTGAGAATGCGCTCATCCACCTCGTCCAGCAGACGCTCAAGCTCAGGTTCGAAATCCATGAAGCCCGCCGCATGGGCGTGAATGCCCACCTTGAGCCCGTATTCTTCGGTGCCCATGCGTGCCACATGCGCTAGGCGATCCCGGAAAGCCGTCCATTCGGCAAGATCCATCTGCTCGGCATCCTGTGCCCTGCCCGCGGTGGTTGCCCGCCGCGGCGAGATGGAATCGATCAGCACCAGGTGTTGCGCGCCATGCGCCTTGAGCGCCTTGCAGGTCCGCACCGCACCGTCCAGGACATCGTCCCAGCTGGCCGGGTCATGAAACGGGCGGAACACGACACCGCCGATCAGTTCCTGATCATGCTCTGCCAGTGCATCCGCGAGGATGGCGGGGTCTTCCGGCATATACCCCACGGGCCCCAGTTCGATCCCCTTGTAACCGGCTTCGGAGTTTTCGCGCAGCACATCGCGCCACGGCGGGTTGCGCGGATCATCCGCAAACTCGACACCCCAGGAACAAGGTGCATTGCCAATTCTGATCGTCATGAGCGCGTACTCCCTTGTCTTTGACGGGTTTCAACCTGCGTCCATATGCGTTCGGCGCTGGAGCGGCGCGCGGCCTCGACCACCTGGCTGACGTCGAGCCCGTCGCGGAAGCTTGGCCAGAGAGATTTGCCAGCCTCGATCGCCGCAAGGAAGTCGCGCGCCTCGATAATGATCTGATCCTGGTAGCCGGTCCCGTGACCGGGTCCAAGGCAGAACGGCTCATAGTCGGGATGCGCGGGGCCAGTAAGGATCTGGCGGAAGCCGCGTTCGGCCTCCGGACCTTCGGCCTTGTAGAGCCAGATGGAATTCTGGTCTTCCTGATTAAAGCGGATGGCGCCCTTCGTGCCCGTCACTTCGTAGAGATAGCCCATCTTGCGGCCTGTCGCGGTACGGCTGAAGAACATATGCCCCATGACGCCGTTCGCGAACCGGCACATGATCTGACCCTGATCGTCATTTGTCACCGCCACCCCACCGCGGCTTTCATGCACCGTCTCGATCTCCGCCATGACCGAACCGATCGGGCCAATGAGCGCCAGAGCCGCGTTGATCATATGCGGCGCAAGATCACCCATGCAGCCGTTCGCAGCCCCATGGGCGCGCCACGTCGCAGGCTCCTGCGGATCTGCATAGAAATCCTCGGTATGCTCGCCCCGAAACCATGTCAGATCGCCTATGACACCGTCTGCGATCAACTGCCGCGCGAAGCGGGCGGCAGGCGTGCGGATGTAATTGAAGCCGATCATGTTGACGAGACCCGCCGCCTCCACGACCCCGACCATCTCCTGCGCATCCGCAATCGAAGCGCCCAGCGGTTTTTCACAGAACACGGGCTTGCCGGCTGCTGCCGCCGCGCGAGTGATTTCCAGATGCGTTTCGGGCGGGGACGCGATCACGACCGCCTCTACCGCAGGATCCTCAACGAGTTGCTTCCAGTCTCCGGTGCTGCGCGCAAAGCCAAAGGCTTGCGCATAACGCGCGGCAGACGCGTCTGAGGACGCGGCCACCATCTCCAGCCGCGGACGCAGGGCCGTGTTGAACACGGCGCCCACCGCGCTCATCGCCACGGCATGAGCCTTGCCCATGTAGCCGCCGCCGATAATGCCTATCCCGATTTCAGCCACGGCTCCCTCAAAAAACTTATTGCAACCGGTTGCAACACGCGTATCTATAAATGGCACATCAGGTCAAGCGTCAATCGGTGCCGACCTGGCAGAATGCAGCGAAGGGGCCCGGACATGACCGACAAGACCATTCGCCTGACAACGGCACAGGCGATCATTCGTTACCTGAATGCCCAGTTCATCGAGATCGACGGCGAACGCCAGCGACTCTGCGGCGGGGGGTTTGGCATCTTCGGGCACGGGAATGTGACCTGCCTGGGCGAGGCGCTTTTCGAGGTGCAGGACACCCTGCCCCTCTACCGTGGCCAGAACGAACAGAGCATGGGCTTCGCGGCTGCGGCCTATGCCAAGTACCATCTGCGGCAGCGGTTCATGTTCTGCACCGCCTCCGCCGGGCCGGGCACCGCGAACCTGCTGACCTCCGCCGCGCTCGCCCATGCAAACCGGCTGCCCGTGCTGATGCTCTGCGGGGATACGTTCCTCACCCGCCTGCCCGATCCCGTGTTGCAGCAACTTGAACATTTCGGCGATCCCTCCCTGGGGCTGAACGACGCCTTCCGCGCTGTTACCCGTTACTGGGACCGGATCACGCATCCCGCGCAGGTCATTCAATCCCTCCCGGCGGCGCTGGCGACAATGCTCGATCCTGCCGATTGCGGGCCCGCCTTCATGGCCCTGCCGCAGGATGTGCAGGGCTGGGCCTACGATTATCCGGTGGATTTTTTCGCCGAGAAGACCCACCGCATCCGGCGCCAGAGCCCCGACACAGCCGAGATCTCCGACGCCGCTGCCCTTCTGAAAACAGCCGAACACCCGGTCATCATCGCGGGTGGCGGTGTGCAATATTCCCGTGCCGTCGCCGTAGTGACCGCTTTCGCCGAGGCTCATGACATTCCGGTGATCGAGACGATTGCAGGTCGCGCGAACCTGCACGACACGCATCCCCTCAATATTGGTCCGGTTGGGGTGACAGGATCTGACAGCGCCAATGCGGTGGCCGAGGCCGCCGATGTGATCCTGTCCGTCGGCTCCCGACTACAGGATTTCACCACCGGATCGTGGACCGCGTTTTCCAAGGACGCGCGCATTATCTCGCTCAACGCAGCCCGTCACGACGCCGGCAAGCACATGTCACTGCCAGTGGTGGGTGATGCAAAGCTGGGGATCGCGGCGCTGGGCGCGGCAATCGGTGACTACAAAGCGCCCGAGACCTGGGTCGGCTTTGCCAAAAGCGCGCGGCAGAAGTGGAACGCCTATGTGGCCGAGAACGTACGTATCGGCAACCGCCCGAATTCCTACGCGCAGGCCATCGGCGTGGTGAACGCCCTATGCGACAAGCGCGACCGCGTGGTTGCGGCCGCCGGCGGACTGCCCGCCGAGGTCACCGCCAACTGGCGCACCCTCGATATCG